>PMHN01000070.1 GCA_003156695.1 Gammaproteobacteria bacterium | reverse complement strand
GCCCATGCGCCGGCATTGGACGGTCACCTGGTTGACGTGCCTGCCGAGGGCATGGGCGACGATCTGCTGAACCTCGGACGGGTGCTGCGTGGAGCTCACGACCAGCATGCCGCGGTCTTCCTGCGGGATGGCGATGGCGATCTGGCCCTCGAGGTAGAAGTGATCCTGGCCACCCATCTGCACGGTACCTTGCAGCCGGTGAGGCGCGCGCGCCAGCACCTCGTGCGGCTTGCCGCGCACCAGCCGTTGCGTGGGCAGCACGGCCGTGCCGGCCGCGAGCGCCGCGCGGATGTCCAGGATCGCCGGCAGCGGCTCGTACTCGATGTGCGCCCGCCGGGCAGCCTTGCGCGCGATCGTGTAGGAGTCGGCAGCCACCGCAAACACCGGCTGGCCGGCGTACTGCACCAGGTCCGCCGCGAAGATCGGATCATCGTGCACCGCGGCGCCGTAGTTGTTCTCGCCGGGCACATCGGCTGCGGTGGCGACGCTCACCACGCCGGACAGCGCCTCGAGCGCCGTCAGATCCAGCCGCCGGATGCGCCCGTGCGCGAGACCTGAGAGTCCGAAGGCCCCATGCAGCGCGCCCGCGGGCAGCGCAATGTCATCGGCATACGTCGCCTGACCGCTGACGTGCAGGTGTGCGCTGTCGTGTGGAGGAGCGCGGCTCACGCTGACGGTACGGCGGCCGCGAGCGCGTGGAAGGTGCGCGTCGCTACACCCGGTTGCGTTTGCTCGACATAGAACCGTCGCAGGAGATTGCGCGCGCTCTGCAGCCGAAAGGCACTACTGGCGCGCAGATCCGAGAGCGGCGTGAAATCCTCCGCAAGGCACGCACTCGCGCGCACGATGCTCGCCTCGCTCCAGGCGGCGCCGATCAGTGCGCGTTCGGTGCGCGCCGCGCGCGCCACCACCGCCGCCATCCCGCCGAAGGCGAGGCGTGCGCTTACGATCCGGCCGTCCGCGACGCGCACCGCAAAGGCCGCACAGACCGCGGAGATGTCCTGGTCGAAGCGCTTGGAGAGCTTGTACGCGCCGACCCACTCATCCGTGCGCGGCGGCGGCACCAGCACCGACACGATGAATTCACCGGCCTGCAGATCCTTGCGCTGATAGCCGAGATAGAAGCGCTCCAGCGGCACTCGGCGAACCTCAGCGCCGCGGCGCAGCTCGAGCTCCGCGCCGAGTGCCATCAACACCGGAGTGGCATCGCCGATCGGCGAGCCGTTGGCGAGATTGCCGCACAGCGTGCCGGAGTTGCGAACCGGTGGCGAGCCGAAGCGCTGCGCGATCTCAGCCAGCGGCGGGAACGCCTCGACGAGCGCGCCCCAGGCACGGGTGAGCGACACGGCCGCGCCGATCCTGAGGCCCGTGGCGCTGCTACGCAGGGCGTGCAGCTCCCCGATGCCTCCGATGTAGAGGATCGTCGGCAGCTCGCGCAGCTGCTTGGTGACCAGGAGGCCCACATCCGTCCCGCCCGCGAGCAACAACGCACCGGGCTCTTGCGCAAACGCGCTCGCGAGCTCATCGATCGTGCGGGGAGCCACGAAACCCGGCAGCCGCAGCGACCGCCTGCGCCTGAGCANNAGCACGGCGCGCCGCATCGGCCGGCGCCGAGCGGCTCCAGTGACTCGGGGCAGGGTAGCCGTGCATGCGGCATCCCGCGGCAATGATGGGGCGGTATCCGGTGCAGCGACACAGATTGCCGGACAGCGCCTCGAGTACCTGCTCGCGCGTCGGCTGCGCCGTCTGCAGGTACAGGGCGAACAGCGACATCACGAAGCCGGGAGTGCAGAAGCCACATTGCGAGGCGTGCTCATCGACGAGCGCCTGCTGCACGGGGTGCGGGGTGCCATCGGCAGACCGCAGACTCTCGACGGTGACGAGCTCGTGGCCGTCGATCGTCGGCAGAAAGCGAATGCAGGAGTTGATCGCGCGGTAGTCGATGCGCTTGCCGTCCGTGGACAGCTTCCCGAGGACCACGGTGCAGGCGCCACAGTCCCCTTCGGCGCAGCCCTCCTTCGTGCCAGTCCGGTGGGCGACCTCGCGCAGATACTCGAGCACCGTCATCGTGCACGGCTGCTCGCCGCTGCTCACCAATTGACCATCAAGCAGGAAGCGAGCCCCGTCCATCCGACGACTATCCCCCCCGATAGACCGAGTAACTCCAGGGCGTGATCAGGAGCGGCACGTGATAGTGCTGATCCGGATCGGCGATGCCGATCCGGATCACGGCCTGCTCGATGAATGCCGGCTCCGGCAGCGCAACACCACGGCCGCGGAAGTACTCGGCCACGTGGAAGGTGAGCGTGTAACGACCGGCGTGCAGGGCGGCTCCGGCGAGCAGCGGCGCCGCCACGCGCCCGTTGTCCGCCGTGACCGCCGTGACCAGCGGCAGCGGCACGCCGGGGCCGCGATCCTCGTGCACCTCGATGCGCACGCCGGCCGCTGGCAGGCCCGTCGCAACATCCAGAACGTGCGTCGTCAGTTGTCCCAACATTCCCGATGCTAACGAGGATGCGGAAGTCATTGCAAACTTCGGTCCTGCCCGTGCACACATCGGCCGCCGACCCACACGGTGCGGATGTTCGCGCGAGCGGCGTGGTAGACGATCTTCTGGAGAATCTCGTGCGGAGTGTCGGAGCCGTCGATCCGCAGATTACTGTCCGGCGCGCCCGCATCGATGAGTAGACTGTCGAACTCAAAGCCCTCGCGGAACACGCCGACCGGGAGGTTGAGGGCCACGCCGCCGCCGGCCGTCGCCAGCCAGAAGGCCGTCGGCAAGTCCACGCGAGAGTGCGGTCGGCGCCGTTCGGCGCGGCTCTGGTGCGCATCGACGCCCGACTCGAGGGTGCGCGATGCGATCACGGCCTGGCGGACGTTCTCCAGGATCGAGGGACTGGCGCCGCCGGCGATGTCGGTGCCCAGCCCCACATGTACGCCCTGCGCAAGCGCCCGGTGCAGCGGAAACACCGCATCGGAAAAATAGACATTCGAGAGCGGGCAGTGCGCTACCACAGCGCCGCGCTCGGCGATGGTCGCCAGATCCGCGTCACTCAGGAAGTTGCCGTGCGCCAGGATCGAGCGCCTCGAGAGCAGCCCGAAGCCCTCGAGGGCCTGCGTATCGGTGCAGCCGCAGCGACGCAACACGAACTCGTGCTCCCAGTCACTCTCGGAGCAGTGGGTCTGTATGTGACAGCCGCTCTGGGCGGCGAGCTCCCCGAGCCGGCGCAGCAGCTCATCGGAGCACGCCGGAATGAAGCGCGGCGTGATGACGGCTTGAATCAGCCGCGCGTGGTTGCCGGGCATCGCGCGCACGTACTCGATGAAGGCCCAGGTGCTCTCAACGGCCTGCTGCGCGGAGGCGTCGCGGTAGTAGGCGGGGCACAGTTGGACATCGTCCATGGCGACGCGCCCGATCAGCGCTCGCTGCGATTTCGCAAGGCAGACGTCGGCCAGAATCTGGGTCGCCGGCAGGTGCAGTGAGGCAAAGTACACTGCCGTCGTCGTGCCATTGGCGAGCAGTGCGGTGACGAGCTCATCGTAGACCAAGTGCGCGTAGGCGGTATCAGCGTAGCGCGCCTCCAATGGAAACGTGTGCTCCTGGAGCCACGCCTCGAGCGGCAGCTCCAGCGCTTTGCCCAGCTGCGGCCACTGCGGTGCGTGGATGTGCAGATCCACGAGACCCGGCAGCAGATATTGATCGGCGCGCAGCCGTACCAGGGCATCCTCAGCGGTAAAGCGCTGCACGAGACGCTCGCGCGCGGCGCAGGGCTGAGCGTGGACCGCGGCGATCCGCCCGTCGGCGTCGACCACGATCAGAGTATCGCGCAGCAGCTCCAGATCGCCGCGCCGCGGAGCATGCAGTGCGTTGCCGAGAAACGCCCGCTCGTTTACGACCTGACTCGACATCCGCAAAACTCCGGCGTGGGTCTTTATGCTAGCGCGATACGCCGCGCGCACGATGGTTCTTTTGGGCAAGAATTTGCCCGGCGGTGCGGCTATGGCTTATTTTCAAGGCTTGGCCACTCCCGATTATCCGCGCGATCTCAAGGGTTACGGCCGCCGCCCCCCGCATCCTCGCTGGCCGCAAGGCGCGCGGATCGCGGTGCAGTTCGTGCTGAACTACGAGGAGGGGGCGGAGAGCTGCGTGCTCGACGGGGACTCCGGATCAGAAGTGTTCCTGTCGGAGATCAGCAATGCCCAGGCGTTTCCCATGCGCCACCTGAGCATGGAGTCTGTCTACGAGTACGGATCGCGCGCGGGTGTCTGGCGCATCCTGCGACTCTTCGAGCGCTATCGGCTGCCACTGACGGTGTTCGCCGTCGCCGCGGCGATACGCCGCAACGCCGAGGCTGCGGCCGCCTTCAGGGAGCTCGGCCATGAGATCGCCTGCCATGGGCTGCGCTGGATCAGCTACCAGCTGATCGACGAGGCGACCGAACGGGCACATATGGCCGAGGCGCTCGCGATCCTGCGCGACACGTTCGGCGCAGCGTCGCAGGGCTGGTACACCGGCCGCGACAGCCCGAACACGCGTCGCCTGCTCGTGGAGCACGGGGGATTGCTTTACGACGCCGATTCCTACGCGGACGACCTGCCGTACTGGACCGAAGTCGCGGTGCACGCCGGCAGTGAAGCGCGCCGCGTGCCGCATCTGGTGGTGCCGTACACGCTCGACACCAACGACATGCGATTCGCGACCGTGCCGGGCTTCAATTCGGGGACGCAGTTCTTCGACTACCTGAAGGCCGCGTTTGATGCGCTCTATCGTGAGGGCGATCCGCAGGGTCTCGACGCGCCGAAGATGCTCTCGGTCGGATTGCACGGCCGCATAATCGGCAGACCCGGGCGCATCGGCGCCCTGGAGCGCTTTCTCGACTACATCCTCGGGCAGCCGCAGGTGTGGGTCTGCCGGCGCGTGGAAATCGCGCAACACTGGCTCACGAATCACCCGTACCGGCCGCAGCTGGCGCGCTGAACGGCGCGAATGCGGTGCGTGCTGCGCAGCGCTCGCGATTCGTGCGGCAATTGAGGCAACCGCACTATCTTGTGGCACAGTAGTTCCTGCGTTTCCTGATGGCCGCTTCGGCTTAAGGGCTAGCAACGAGTATTTCGGTGGCACAGAAGCTGCAGTTCTGCTGATGAGTGGCGGGACGCAATCGTCACCGCAGCGCACAACGAAGACGACAGGGGGGTTCACGATGATCCGACGACAGACTGCGATCGTAGCGGTGGCGCTGCTACTGGCGCTGGTGCGATGGACTGCGGCGCCCGCCGATGGCAATGCCGAGCAGGCAGCCACCGATTCGACGGGCGCTGCGCCCAACTCCGCGTCGACAACCGCTGCGACCGCTCCGATCCCGATGGGCTCGCCCGGTGACCTGGATGAAATCGTTGTGCACGGCATCAAGCGCGGCGAACTCATCATGCCGACCACGGTCACGTCCGGTTCGGCCTACGGCCTGGACCTCGGCGTCATGGATACGCCGCGCAACAACACCGTGCTGTCGAAGGTGCAGATCGATGCCCTCGACGTGCAGAATCCGGGCGGCTTCTCCTATCTGACGTCCAGCGCTTATTCGGACGCCTCGTTCGGCCAGCCGAACGTGCCCCGCATCCGCGGCCAGTACGCGGACATGTTCTATAACGGCATGCGCGACAGCTTCACGTTGAACGGCTACGGCGCCCCGATCAGCTTCAACATGGTGGATTCGATCGACATCATCAAGGGACCGGCCAGCGTGCAGGGCGGCCCGGGGTCCGGGGTGGGCGGCTCGATCGACATCACCACCAAGATGCCCTCGATGACCAAGTTCGCCCTCGCGTTCGATGCCGAGGCCGACACCCAGCAGAAGCGCATCTTCGGGTTCGACGTGGGAGGTCCCTTGGCCGATGGCGTCGCCGGGCGCGTGAGCTTTACCACCAACGACAGCGGCAGCTACTACTACGACATGTTCTTCCATCAGCAGTCGTTGTATGGGGCCGTCATCGATAAAATCTCTGACGTCTACACGATCTCCGTCAACGGCGACATCGCCGACACCACCTATCGCGAGAACGACGGCATCAACCGGGTCAACCAGGGACTCATCGACAACGGCACGTACCTCACCGGCGCTCCCCCTCTGAGTGAGGTCGAAGGCTTCGGCACGCTGGTGGACATGACCGGATCGACGGAGCTCAACCGCCGGATCCTCATCGACGAGCCGAATGGTACCGGCGCACACGCCCTGCATGCCATGCTGCAGATCATCCAGACCTGGACGATGAACGACCACTTCTCCATTCAGAACAACACGTTCTACGACTACCTCAACCGCTACAACCAGACGATGGATTACTACGCCGACGGGGCCATCGGCAGCTACTCCATCGAGAACAAGACGGACTTCAAGGTCGATTTCACCACCGGTTCCGTGAAAAGCCAGGTCGACGCCGGCTTCACGTATCGCTACCTGCATGTGCTGGACATCGAGAACTACAA
>PMHN01000194.1 GCA_003156695.1 Gammaproteobacteria bacterium | reverse complement strand
CGAGAGGTGCGCCATGAGTAACGCTCGGGGCAAACGCGGCGGCTGGAGCTGGTGGTATCTGCTCTTTATTGTGCAGTTCATCGCCGTGCTCTGGCCGCCGTTCTACAACCACGCCAAGCCCTACTTCATGGGCGTACCCTTCTTCTACTGGTACCAGATGTTGTGGATCCTCATCAGCGCGGTTATCACCGCGCTGATTTACCTGCTCGCGCAGAAAGACTGACATGCAGGGCGTCAACTGGGTTGCGCTCAGCGTTTTCGTCCTGCTGTTCGGGTTCATCACCTGGCTGGGATTTGCAGCCGCACGCTGGCGCAAGGGTGATCTTGACCTGCTGCATGAATGGGGACTCGGCGGGCGCCGCTTCGGCACGCTGATCACCTGGTTCCTGGTGGGCGGGGACCTATACACCGCCTACACGTTCATCGCCGTACCGGCGCTGGCCTTCGGCGCCGGCGCGCTGGCGTTTTTTGCCGTCCCGTACACGATCGTGGTGTACCCGTTGCTGTTCCTGGTGTTTCCGCGACTGTGGAACGTATGCGCCAAGCGTGGCTACATCACCGGCAGCGATTTCGTCCGCGGCCGCTTCGGCAACCGTTGGCTGGCGCTGGCGATCACGGTGACCGGCATTGCCGCGACCATGCCTTACATCGCGCTGCAACTGGTCGGTATCCAGGTCGTCATCGGCGCGCTAGGCGTGTCCGGGACCGGCTTCATGGCGGATCTGCCGCTCATCATTGCCTTCCTGGTGCTGGCGGCCTTCACCTATTCGAGCGGGCTGCGCGCGCCGGCATCCATCGCCATCGTCAAGGACATCCTGATCTACATCACCGCGTTTGCGGTCGTGATCGTGATCCCCATGCAACTCGGCGGTTTTGGAAAGATCTTCGCTGCGGTGCCGGCGCAAAAGCTCCTGCTCGCGGTGCCGGGTCCGCACACCACCGGCGCCTATGGTGCTTATGCCACGCTCGCGCTCGGCTCCGCGCTCGCCCTGCTCCTCTACCCGCACTCCCTCACGGGGATTTTAAGCGCCAACAGTGGGCGCGCGATCCGGCGCAATGCCGCCCTCCTCCCCGGCTATTCCTTCGTACTGGGTCTGCTCGCGCTCATTGGCTTCTTTGCCATAGCGGCCGGCGTCAGCAAGCTCCCGGAATTTGCGGGAGGCTTCAAGCAGTTCCACGACAACTACGCCGTACCTGCTTTGCTGCTGCACAGTTTCCCGTCCTGGTTTGTCGGTGTGGCCTTTGCGGCCATCGGCATCGGCGCCCTGGTGCCGGCGGCGATCATGTCGATCGCGGCGGCGAACCTCTACACGCGCAACATCCACCGTGAGTTCATTAACCATAATCCCACCGACAAAGAGGAAGCGCAGATCGCCAAGTGGGTATCGCTGATCGTTAAGCTCGGGGCGCTGGTGTTTATCCTGTTCGTGCCGACGCAATACGCGATCCAGCTGCAGCTGCTCGGCGGTATCTGGATCATCCAGACGCTGCCGTCGGTGATGATCGGGGTGTACACGCGCTGGTTTAATTCCTGGGCGCTGCTCGCCGGCTGGGCCGTCGGCATCGTTACGGGCACGCGCCTGGCGGTGCTCGCCAACCTCAAGCCCACGTATCCGGTGGCTTTCGCAGGCCACACATTCCCTGGCTATACCGCGTTCTACACGCTCCTCCTGAACCTCGTTATCGCGGTCGTGCTCACCGTGATCCTGAACGCCATCAGCGGACGGCAGGCAAAAGACGAAACGCTAGCGGCTGATTACCGCGCCTGAAAACCACCGCGCGACTCATAAGCCCGCCGCGAGACCTCGCCGCGGGCACGGTGGTTGTCGTTCGGTCGCGATATTTTATTTATTTTTTGACAGTGTTTTTTGACACCGAAAGAATGGCGTCCGTTCCCGTGACTCAGGTCTGGTTGACCGGCTTCTTCAGTGCGCTTGAGGCCAACACCACGCAGGCAAGCAGCAGAACGTAGAACCCCCATTTGAATGAGAATGGACTCTCCATGCCGGGTTCGCCGCCGAAGCCCTTCGCTATATTCTCGTGGATCACCAGCCAGCCAAGCAGCGCGGCCGCCAGTGGCGCCGCATTCAAATAGCGCGACCAGGTCGTGCGGATGAAGGGAACCGCGAAGGGAACTGCGATGGCGACGAGAGCGATCAATCGCAACAGTCCGCGGGCATGTCCGGGATTCATCAGCGAATTTGGATCCGTCAGGTCAGTCCCGAGCAGCGTCCGGAAAGAATACGACCCCATGGACCCCATATCCCCTGCGCCGCCCGAGATTCCACCGGCGGTGAGGAAATACGAGGCGATCCAGATGACCACCGCGGCACCCAGAGTCACTGCGCCCATACGCGCGGCCAGCGCGACGACGCCGCCCTTAAGTTGGCCGGCGATCACCTTGCCGTGCTCCTGGGCTACGCCACTTAATTCGCCGAGTTTCTCCTTAGCGAGCTGCTGTTGATCAAGAACGGCGACCGACGTGAGTACGCCGGCGCTGTCCAGCCCTACCGTTACGGTCTGATTGGGACTCGGAGCGATAGCCGACTTCCACACGCCCTCAAGGGTGAAAAAATACTGCTTACCGTTGACCGAGAGAATCCCGGGCGTGGTATCGGGCACCTTGATGACCGTTCCGCGCGGATTGTTGATGTTCGCTACATTCATGGACTCATTCCCCTTGTATGTGGCAGCTCGCGCAAGCGCGGCTGAGACGTTGTCATTCTCGAGTACGACCGAATCTTCGTGCTTCCGCGGATTGACCCGCACTGCGAGCACGCCGCCGGTGGCGTAGGCGGCGATCCATTTTTCGGTGCGCCCTTTCGTCATGAAGTTGCGGTGATGGGTACCGCTATGCGATTGCCCCGGCGCTCCATAGTGATATTTAACCGTGGCGACCCATGCGCCTGACGTGTCGCTGATTCCCTCCTGAAAGTGAACCTCGGCCACATCCACCTCGCCTCCGGCGGTCGGCCAGCGGTGGGCACGCCTGCGCTTGAGGAACTTGCGGGCGGCCACGCCCGCGAAAAGAGCCAGACCCACCAGCGAGACGAAAAATATGATTTGGTCCTGATTCATGATCCGCTGGCCCAGCGAGGCACTGGTACACAGACGCTAGCCCCGTGAAAACGTCAGGCACCCATCCGGGCACTGACGATTGCCTTGCAGCAGCGTCTGGCTGTGGTGGTCGCCAGAGGCGGCGTCGCTTGCCTCCCTGGCCTTGGGCTTAGCGCCGGGTCTGCCGGCGGATCCTGCGCCAGGCGCGCGCCCTGACAATACGGCGCGGTGCGCGTCGTTGTAATGGCGCCGGCAGAACAAGCAACGGGACAGGAGAACAACATGCGAGGCTTCAGCGTACTTCGATCGCGCCGGCCGCGAATATCCGACCTTAAATACCTCCTTCTCCAGTGTGCACGCGCAGGCCGCGCCGCGATTGAACGTCATGTACGAGTGCATGGCACCCTACAGCTTCAAGTTCTATTCCTGCACTGGCACCAGCGCCACCGATTGGTGCGACGTGCAGTCCTTCAATGCCGGCCACCCGTTCCAGCGCGGCAAATCCACCTACGCGCAGGTCATGGGTCTGCTGCCACGCTGCCACCTGCAGACCCCGGCCGAGGCGCAGGCCGACGCACGCAGCGCGCTAGCCCCTCTGCCGGCCATGCCTGCAAGCAACGCCGGACCTGGCGGATTCAAGGTCGGCGACAGCGTGCGGATCCTGAGTGACGGCTGGCAGGAAGCCAAGGTCATGCAGGTACACGGCACCTTCTACGTGGTGCAGCTGCCGAACGGGATCAGCGTGTCGAAACAGTGGCCCATGGAAGTGCGGCGGGTCGGAAAACTCGCGGCCGAGGATCACGCCGCCGGACAATACGACCGGGGTGACAGAGTGCAGGTGCTGGTGAGCGGCCGCTGGATGGAGGGCGAG
>PMHN01000266.1 GCA_003156695.1 Gammaproteobacteria bacterium | reverse complement strand
CGGTGGCCCGCACCGCCTTGAACAGGTCCTTGAGAGTGCCCAGGTGATAGTGGACGCGATGCGCGATCACCTCGGTGTCGGTTTCAGAAACGAACTTGTAGCCACGACGTTCCAGGTCGGCGCGCAGCTCGTCGTGGTTCTCGATGATGCCGTTGTGCACGATGGCAATGCCGTCGTGCGAGATGTGTGGGTGGGCGTTACGTTCGCTCGGCACCCCGTGCGTGGCCCAGCGCGTGTGGGCGATGCCGATTTTTCCCGTGGTCGGGGTCTGCTCCAGGGCTTCATCGAGCATGCGCACCTTGCCGACCGTGCGCAGCCGTGTGAGGTGCTTCGAGCCGTTGAGCACGGCGATGCCGGCGGAGTCGTAGCCGCGATACTCGAGCCGCCGCAGACCCTCCATCAGGATCGGCACGACGTCGCGCCCGGCTATCGCTCCAACAATTCCACACATGGCTTCGTGCCTCCGGTGACCTTTAAGTGTGCCTGAAACTGGCGAGAAACGTGGGCCGCCGCTGACATAAGGCGGGATGCGTCGCGCTCGCCCCGCGGCGACGCTCTCGCGGTGTCCGTGGCTTACTTGCGCGGCTTGACGGGCCGTTTCCAGCCCTCGACGACCTGCTGCCGCGCGCGGGCGACGGTGAGCTTGCCGGGCGGCACTTCGTGGGTGACGGTGGACCCGGCCCCAATGGTGGCGCCCGCGCCTACGGTTATCGGCGCCACCAGCACGCTGTTGGAGCCGGTATGGGCATCGTCACCGATCAGGCTGCGGTGTTTGTTCGCGCCGTCNNGATGGTGCCGGCGCCGATGTTGACGCGCTTGCCGAGCTCGCAGTCACCGACATAGGCGAGATGGTTGGCCTTGGATTCATCGCCGAGCCGGGCGTTTTTCACTTCGACGAAATTGCCGATGTGCACCCCGCGCGCGAGCCGCGCCGCGGGACGCAGGCGGGCGAACGGCCCGATGAGGCAACCCGGACCCACGGCCGCATCCTCGATCACGCAGTGCGCGAACACTTCAGTACCGGCGCCGATCTCGCTGTCACGAATGAGGCAACCGGCGCCCACGCGCACGCCGTCGCCGAGGACGATGCGGCCCTCGAGCACGACGTTCACGTCCAGGAACACGTCCATGCCGTGGGTGAGCGTACCGCGCACGTCGAGGCGCGCCGGATCGGCCACCGTCACGCCGGCGAGCATGAGCGAGTGAGCCGCCTGCTGCCGCCAGGCGGTTTCCAGATACGCGAGCTGCGCCTTGTCGTTCACGCCCAGCACTTCCGCGAGTGTCGGCGCGATGAGCGGCCGCACGGGGATCTTGTCCTTCACGGCCATGGCGATGACGTCGGTGAGGTAGTACTCGCCCTGCGAGTTGCTGTTGTCGAGCCGCGCGAGCCACTTGCGCAGGAGCGCCGCGGGTGCCGCGAGCACTCCGGTATTGCACTCGGTGAGTGCCAGTTCGCGAGCGTTTGCGTCCTTGTGTTCGACGCTCCGCAGGACCCGCCCGCCCGCGTCCCGCACGATGCGGCCGTAGCCGCCCGGGCGATCGGTGCGCATGGTGAGCAGGCTCACGGCCCGCGGACCTGCCAGCGCCAGCAGCTTTTTCAGGGTCACGCGGCTGATGAGCGGCACGTCGCCGTAGAGCACCAGCACCAGTTGCTCATCGGCGATCTGCGGCATCGCCTGGGCGACGGCATGCCCGGTTCCGAGGCGCGCCTGCTGCAGGACCCAGGAAACGCCTTCATCGTTCAGGGCGCCGCGCACCTGCTCGCCGCCGTGCCCGTAGACGACCTGAACCGCGGCCGGTTTGAGCGTGCGCGCGGTGTCCAGGACGTGCTTCAGGAGCGGCCGGCCCGCGAGCGGCTGCAGCACCTTGGGCAGCGCCGACTTCATGCGCTTGCCTTCGCCGGCGGCCAGGATTACGACCGACAGCGGCATCGTCCGCGCCGCAACTGGCGAGCTGTGAGCGGGGCGGCGAGTGGCTCTGGCTTTGGGGGTCGTCTTGCGCATCGGTTATCGCCTGACAGTGTACGAGGGTCGCGTGCGGCCGGACTGCACTGCCTTCAATTCCTCGAGTTTCGCCCGCATCAGCGGGCCGATGAATAGCTGCGGACTCGAGTGCACCTGGTGTTCCGCCTCTTCACGGCGGGCGATGAGCGCCGCGGCCTTGTGAAAAGCGCCCTCGAGCGAGTCGCTGCCCGGCAGCGCATCCTTCAGGAACGCCTCGCCGAACCAGGTGAGCTCGCGGTCGGGGTCACAGCCGAAGGAACTGTGTTCGGCGTCGGCGGCGGTCACGACCGCGGTGGTGTCGGTTTTCAGCTCATCGAGAAACACCCCGGCGTAGCAGGCCGACACCACCACGACGCGCCAGCGGATGCCGGAATCGTCCAGTGCCTGGCGCAGATCCGCGGGCGCAAGCTGCGCCAGGGGAATAGTGCCGTTCTGCACTTCCAGCCCTTCTTCCGAGCCATGCGAGGTCAGGAACAGCACCAGGACATCTTCGTCGGGATTCATCCGGGAAGTAAGCAGCTTCAGCGTCTGTGCCAGGCCCGAGACGCTCGCCAGCGGATACGAATTGCGATCCTGGACGTCGTTGATGAGCAGCACCGAGCGCTGAGCGGAATCGAAGCGGGCGCCAAAAGCCTGCGCGGCATACAGCGCCTCGCGCCGGAATACCGCCTGGTCGCCATCCCCCGCGAAGCCTACGAAATAGACCCCGGGCGGATGGGTGGGCGCGGCTGGAATGCGTTCCACCGCCGCGGCGATGCGCGCCGGCTGGTCGTAGAGCAGTTCCTCGACCTCCCCGGGATCCTCGGACTGCTCGGCCTGCGTATCTGCCGTGATCCACAGGCGGGTGTCGAGGTTGAGGAAATCCAGCGTCCAGGGCGCCGACACGATCAGCACCAGCGCGATGAGCACGGGGACGGTGCGCTGCGGACCAAACGCCGCGCCCAGCACGCGCACACTCAGCGCGCACAGGTACACGACGGATGCGATCGTGGCCGCAAGCGGGTGGCGGCCGATGCTCGCGAGATCCCCCGCGAGCCAGAATATCGCCAGCACATAAGGCGCCACGGCGAGCACCGGCACCAGGAGCGCGCGGGTATCAGCGGCGCGACTGTAGGCACGCGCAATGCTTCCTGCGGCCAGGAGCCCCAGCAGCAGGTAGCACGTCCAGCCGAAGAGGCCATCGAGCGCGAGCTGCGAGTGCTTGTCGGCGTGCAGCGCATCGAGCACCGCCCACACCAGCAGATTCAGCGCCAGCAGCGCCGCGAGCTGATCGAAGGTGACTGCCAGACGCGGTGGCCACAACCGCCGCAGCACCAGCAGTTGCAGGCCGGCGACGAGATTGCGCGCGAGTCCCGCGAGAAAGCCTGGCACCGCCGCGGCAGGCCCCGCAGGTGTTGGGACAGGAGGCTCGGCTAAGGGGTCCAGCCGATCAGCCCCGGAGCTTGCGCAGGCGCTCGATGAGCTTGAGCTGGGCCATGGCGCGGACGAGTTCGGCTTGCGCCTCGGCAATCGTGATGTGCCCGGCCTTGTCCTTCAGCGCCTCCTCCGCGCGCTGCTTGGCCGCGAGTGCCGCCGCCTCGTCGATGTCCCTGGCACGCAACGCCGTGTCGGCGAGCACCGTGACCTTGGTGGGCTGCACCTCCAGCGCGCCACCGCCGACAAAGAAGTGGTGTTCCTCGCCGTCGGGTGTCTGGACACGCACCTCGCCGGCTTTCAGCAGGGTGAGCAGCGGCGCGTGCCGCGGTGCGATGCCGAGTTCGCCTTCGCTGCCGGGCGCAAACACCATTTCGGCGAGCCCCGAGAAAATCTCGCCCTCGGCGCTGACGACGTCGACGTGAATGGTGTGTGCGTCGGCCATTATTGCAGCGTCTTGGCTTTCTCGACGGCTTCTTCAATGCCGCCGACCATGTAGAAGGCCTGCTCGGGCAGTTGATCATATTCGCCAGAGATAATTCCCTTGAAGCCGCGGATCGTGTCCTTGAGCGGAACGATCTTGCCATCCTGGCCGGTGAAGACTTTGGCGACGTTGAACGGCTGCGACAGGAAGCGCTGAATCTTGCGCGCCCGGTACACCGTGAGCTTGTCCTGCTCCGACAGCTCGTCCATGCCCAGGATGGCGATGATGTCCTNNCCTGCAGCTCCTTGTAGCGCTGCAGCACCGCCTGCACGCCGCGCGCGGTGTTGTAGTGCTCCTCGCCAATGACCAGCGGATCGAGCTGGCGGCTGGTGGAGTCGAGCGGGTCAACCGCCGGATAGATGCCGAGCGATGCGATCTGGCGCGACAGCACGACGGTGGCGTCGAGGTGGGCAAAAGTGGTGGCGGGTGACGGGTCGGTCAGATCGTCAGCGGGAACGTAGACGGCCTGGATCGACGTGATCGAGCCGGTCTTGGTTGAGGTGATGCGCTCCTGCAGCACGCCCATTTCCTCGGCGAGCGTCGGCTGATAGCCCAC
>PMHN01000263.1 GCA_003156695.1 Gammaproteobacteria bacterium | reverse complement strand
GAAGCGATTTCGGCGGACAGCGGTTCCGCTTCCGCCGGCCAAAGGCGCGACTTTGGCCGGCTGCGGCCGTGGCCATGCGGTTGGTTCCGTTGTGTTGACACGCCCTATGCCTGCCCGATCCAGCGCAGCGCCGCGGCCGAGGTGTTGTCACTGCCGGCGCCGGCGCGCTTGACGGCGCGTTTGCCGAGCGCGATCAGGCTGTCGCGCAACGCGCCGCGCGCGCCCAGGCCGGCGGCGACTTCCTCGTCCTTGAGGGGTCCCCACAACCCGTCGGTGCACGCCAGCAACACGTCATCGCTCTCCAGCGCCCGCCGCCGCGACAACGACATGTCCGGCAGGATCGGATCCCCGCCCAGGCAGCACTCGACGAAGTTGCGCATCGGGTGATTGTGCGCCTGCTCGGCGCTGATGAGTCCCTCGCGCAGCAAGAGCTCCACGTGACTGTGATCGCGGCTGCGGGCGAAGACTTTGCCGTGCCGCACGTGGTACAGGCGGCTGTCGCCCACGTGCGCCCACCAGCTCGCGTGCTGCTGCACCAGGCACACCGCGCAGGTAGCGCGCGGGCGCTGCTCGAGCGGCAGTTGCACGCCGAGCTTCACCACTTCCTCGTGCGCGCGACCGAGCGTCACATGCAGGAAGCCGAGCGGGTCGAACAACGGCTGCGGTGAGTGCCAGAACGCCTCGACGATCACCTGCTGCGTGACCTGCGCGGCGCGCGCGCCGTCGGCGTGACCGCCCATGCCGTCGGCCACTACCAGGAGCGCCGCGTGCTCCGCCACCGCGATGCACACGCGGTCCTGGTTTTCCTCACGCCCGCCGAGCAGGCTGATGTCCGCGTATTCGACCCGCAAGAAGGGATCCATCTATCTGTTAGACTTCTGCGCGCTTTATATCACCTGCGCGCACCGACGTAGCGCGCAAATCCCGCATGACATTCAATTATTTACTGAGGCGGAGCTTTTCATGATCGCGAGCATGACGGGCTTCGCACGCCATGAGGCCAGCGGCCCCTGGGGCACGCTGGTGTGCGAGCTGCGCAGCGTGAACCATCGCTTTCTGGAGGCGGGGCTGCGCCTGCCGGATGAGCTGCGCGCGGCGGAGGGGGAATTGCGCGCGCGCCTCGCGCGGCAGGTGCGTCGCGGCAAGGTTGATTGCACGCTGACCTACCGGCGCCCGCACGGCGTGGCCGGCGCGCTGGAAGTCGACCCGGTGGCGCTCGAGCGCGTGGTTGCGGCCGCGCAGCTCGTGAGCCGCTCGTTGCGCGAGCCGTCCACCGTGAGCGCGCTCGACGTGTTGCGCTGGCCGGGCGTGTTGCGCGAGGAGAGCCTCGGTAGCGAGCAGCTCCTTGGCGCGGCTTATGCCGTATTCGACGCCACGCTCGCGGAACTGGTGGCGGCGCGCGGCCGGGAAGGGGCGCGGCTGTGCGAGCTGCTCGAGCAACGTTGCGCGGCACTGCAGGGGCTCGTGGCGACGGTACGGGCGCGCTTGCCGGAGGTGCAGGCGCGGGTGCGCGCGCGCCTGGATGAACGGCTGGCGGAAATCACCGCGACCGTGGACCACGACCGGCTCGAGCAGGAGCTCGCGCTCTTGCTGCAGCGCCTGGACGTGGATGAGGAGCTCGAGCGCCTGAGCGGCCACATCAGCGAAATCGTGCGCGTCATCGGTGGCAGTGAGCCGGCCGGCCGGCGGCTGGATTTTCTCATGCAGGAGCTGAACCGCGAAGCCAACACCCTGTCTTCGAAGTCGCAGGACCTGGAGACCACCCGCAGCGCGGTCGACATGAAGGTCGTCATCGAGCAGATGCGCGAGCAGGTGCAGAACGCGGAGTAGCGGGAGGGGCGCGTTGGTCGACACTGCGGGAGTGACGGACGGCCCGGCATCGCGGGATGCCCAGGGCGCCGTCTTCTTAAGCTACGCGTCCGAGGACGCGCCGGCCGCCGAGCGCATCTGCAGCGCGCTGCAGGCCGCGGGCATCGAAGGACTCATCCATGTCCCCCACGATCGTTACTTCACCAGCCTGCGCGACACCCCGCGCTTCCGGGCGCTGCTGCAGAAGCTGAACTTACTCACGTGAGTGCCCGCCACGAAGGCGTCCGGGCGGGGGCCGCCACGCTCATCAACCCGCCCCTCGCTCTGTACGTGCACTTTCCCTGGTGCGTGCGCAAGTGCCCGTACTGTGATTTCAACTCCTACACCCTGAACGGCGAGCTGGCGCAGGAGCCGTATCTGCAGCGGCTGCTGCGCGACATCGAAGCGCAGGCGCCTGAGGTCACCGGCCGCGAGGTTGCGAGCGTGTTCCTCGGCGGCGGCACACCGAGTCTGTTTTCACCGGATGCGATCGGGCGTGTGCTGCAGGGCGCGCGGCGGCATCTCAAGCTGGCCGCGGATGTCGAGGTGACGCTCGAGGCGAACCCCGGGACCATCGAACGCGGGCGCTTTACCGAGTACCGCGCGGCGGGCGTGACACGCGTGTCGCTCGGCGCACAAACCTTCGATGCCGCGATCCTCAAGGCGCTCGGGCGCATTCATTCGCCTGATGAAACCCGCCTTGCTGCGACGGAACTGCACGCGGCGGGTCTCACCAACTTCAATCTCGATCTCATGTACGCGCTGCCGGGCCAGGACCTGGCCGGTGCCGGGCGCGACATCGCGGCGGCACTCGCGCTCGAGCCTGCGCACGTGTCGCATTACCAGCTGACACTGGAACCGGGGACCGTGTTTGCCGCGCGGCCCCCGCCGCTGCCGGATGAGGATGCGGCGGCCGTGATGCTGAGCGCCTGCGGTGAGCGGCTCGAGTCGGCGGGGTTTGCCCAGTACGAGGTCTCCGCTTACGCGCGCCCCGGTCGGCAATGCCGGCACAACCTTAACTACTGGAACTTCGGCGATTACCTGGGGGTGGGCGCCGGCGCCCACGGCAAGCTGACGTTCGCAGATCGCGGTCACATCGTGCGCACCGTGCAGGCGCGCGAACCGCGCCGCTATCTCGCCGCCCCGGACGCAGCGCTCACGCGCCACGTGCTCGCCGCAGAGCAATTGCCGTTTGAATTCATGCTCAACGCCCTGCGCCTCGCCGGTGGATTTACCCAACGCAGCTTCACCGAGCGCACCGGACTTGAGTGGGGCGCCATCGGCGCCCCGATCGCAGCCTTGCGGGAGCGCGGACTCATGGAAGTGACGGCAACGGCATGCCGGGCGAGCACGCTGGGGCTGCGATTCCTGAATGATCTGCTGCTCGAATTCATGCCGGAAACGTCGAAAATGCCCGGCAGTTCGGCGTTGTCAATGACCGCGCGCGAGCCGGGTCAGGGCGCTTCGGCGCCGTTATACACAGGTCTTCACGGCCCCAACGCAGAATGAGCTATTTGCGCTTCAAACCACCCAAGCTGCTCAACATGATCATCGCAACTAGCTGATATGTATTGGGAAAACCCCATGATCATTTTTTGACCAAAGTAACAAAAATGCAATCTGGCAGCGAAATCGGAGCCTCACGGGTCCATGAGTCCACAGAGTTGTCCACAGGTTCTGTGGATAAGGAAACACCGCGGGCGGCGGCGGTCCGCGATCGGGCTTGAGACGGCGCGGTTGGGCCGCTAAACTCCCGCGCCCTTTAATTGTCGTTGCCGCCTCCCCATGTTGCGGTAAGACCCCAAATCCGAACCGTGAGCCAGCCATGAAAGCCTCGATCCATCCCGACTACAAAGAGATCAACGTCACCTGCACGTGCGGCAACACGTTCAAGACGAGCTCGACGCTGGGTCACGATCTGCAGGTCGAGGTGTGCTCGAACTGCCATCCTTTCTATACGGGCAAGCAGAAGGTCCTCGATACGGCCGGCCGCGTAGATAAGTTCCGCAAGCGCTACGCCGCCGCCGGCGCGGCCACCACCGCCGCCGCGCCCGTCCCCGCCAAGTAACGGCCCCTGACGTAAGCGCGGCCCGCTGAGCGGCCGGCGCTCGCGCAGCGCTGCAACTGAAGAATTTTTCCGCGCCCGCGGCGCCGCGGGCCGGCAGGNNACACATTCGAGCTCACCGATCCGGTCCGCGGACGCAGCGCGCAATTGCCCGTGCGCAACGGCACGATCGGGCCGGCCGCGCTCGACATCGCGTCGATCCACAAGGATCTGGACGTCTTTACCTACGATCCGGGCTTCGGCATGACCGCCGCGACCGAGAGCCGCATCACCTATATCGACGGGGATGCCGGGGTGCTCCTGTACCGCGGTTATCCGATCGAGCAGCTGGCGCAGAAGAGCTCCTTCATGGAGGTCGCGTACCTGCTGTTGCTCGGGGAACTGCCGACCGCGAAGCAACTCACCGAGTTCACCGGCAACATCCGTTATCACACGATGATCAACGAGACGTTGCTGCGCTTCTTCAACGGCTTTCATCACAACGCGCATCCGATGGCGATGGTGTCGGCCGTGGTGGCATCGATGTCGGCGTTCTATCACGACACCATGGACATCCATAACCCGCGTCATCGGGAGATCTTCT
>PMHN01000147.1:3675-4678 GCA_003156695.1 Gammaproteobacteria bacterium | reverse complement strand
TCGCGGGGTTGGAGCGCGGCGTACGCCCGATGGGACTTTGGTCAATATCGATCACGCGATCGATCTGCTCCAGTCCCTCGATGCGCTCGGCCGGCGCGGCGTCAACGCGCGCGCCGTTCAGCCGCGCGGCGGTGTGGCCGAAGAGCGTATCGACGATCAGTGTTGATTTCCCTGAGCCCGACACGCCGGTCACGCAGGTGAAAAGGCCCAGCGGGATCCCGGTGTTGACGTGGCGCAGGTTGTTACCGTGCGCGCCGACGATGCGGATCATCCGCGCAGGATCCGGCCGTGCGCGCAGCGCCGGTACGGCGATGCGCCGGCGCCCCGACAGGTACTGGCCGGTGATGGAGGCGGGGTTCGCCTTGATTTCGGCGGGCGTGCCCTGTGCGACCAGCTGTCCACCGTGCACACCGGCGCCGGGACCCAGGTCCACCACGTGATCCGCTTCCAGGATCGCCTCCTCGTCGTGCTCNNGAATGCGCTGCGATTCACCGCCGGAGAGCGTCTCGGCGCTGCGGTCCAGGGTCAGATAGTCGAGACCCACATCGGACAGGAAGCGCAGCCGTTCCACCACTCCTTTGACGATCTTGTTGGCGACTTCGCCGCGCCAGCCGGCGAGGGTGAGGCCGCCCAGAAACTCCAGCGCCCGGCCGACGGTGAGAGAGCTCAGCTCCGGCAAAGTGCGCTCGGCGACGAACACGAAGCGCGCCGCGCGGTTCAGACGCGTCCCCTGGCACTGCGGGCACGGGCGCACGCCCAGGTAGCGCGCCAGCTCCTCGCGCACCATCGGCGATTGCGTCTCGCGGTAGCGGCGGGTCAGGTTCGGCAGGATGCCTTCGAACGGCTGGCGTTTGCGCGCCTTGCGCCCCGGCTCCTCGGGCCAGCTGAATTCCAGCGCCTCCTCGCCGCTGCCATGGAGTAACACGTGCCGCACGTTCTCCGGGAGCTCGGTCCACGGCGTCTCGATGTCGAAGCGATAGTGCCGCGCGAGCGACTGGATGAG
>PMHN01000147.1:0-3663 GCA_003156695.1 Gammaproteobacteria bacterium | reverse complement strand
AGCGGCGGCACGCTGTAGCCGCACACCGGGCAGGCGTGACGGCTGGAGAAGGTGAGTTCTTCGCGCCCGGGCTCATCGAGAAATGTAAGGCGTGCGAGCCCGCCGGAGAGTCGCAGCGCGGTCTCGAAAGATTCCGCGAGGCGCTGCGCCGCATCGGGCCTGATGCGCGTGCGGTCCACGACCGCCTCGACGGTGTGCTTTTTCTTCGCCTCGAGCTGCGGCAACGCATCCATCTCGTAAATGCGCCCGTCGATGCGCACGCGTACGAACCCCTGGCCGGCGAGATTCTCCAGCACTTCCAGGTGCTCGCCCTTGCGGTCACTCACCACCGGGGCGAGCAACGCCACAGCCAGCGCATCCGGGAGCTTCAGCACCTGGTCGACCATCTGGCTCANNTCGCCTTCTGCTCGATGGCGATCGCCGGCGACAGGCCATCGATGCCGTCGACGTCCGGCTTGTCCATGGTCGAGAGGAATTGCCGTGCGTAGGTGGACAGCGACTCGACGTAGCGTCGCTGACCTTCGGCGTACAGCGTATCGAAGGTGAGCGAGGACTTGCCGGATCCGGACAATCCGGTCACGACGATCAGCCGCTCGCGCGGCANNGCGCGCGCCGCGCACGCGAATCTCGTGCATTGAACCGCCAATGGTACGTGCGGGAGCCAGTGCGACCCAAACCGCTGCAGGGGGCTTGCTAAGTCAGGGCCGGGGGCGGGAAAACAAGGCAGGCCCCGCCAGCCCTGCTTGGGGGCTTGATTATCTTTGAATATATCTTAAGATATATCCGTCAACATAGAGGACGTGCTATGCACCATCATTTCTTTCATCGCGGCCACGGATCTCACCACGAGGACGTGCGCGAGTACTACATGGGCCGCCACGGGCGCCGCTTTGGTCACTTTGCCGGGGGATTCACCGGTGGTATGGGCATGGGCGGCAGGGCGTTTCGCGCCGGGCGCAGGCTTGCCTCGGGGGACCTGCAGCTGGTGCTGCTGGCGCTGCTCGGCGAGCGGCCGAGCCACGGCTACGAATTGATCAAGGCGCTCGAGGAGCGCTCGGGCGGCTTCTACAGCCCGAGCCCCGGCATGATCTATCCGGCCCTTACCTGGCTGGAAGAGGTCGGCTACGCGAGCGTCGCCGCCGAGGGCACGAAGAAGCTCTACAGCATTACCGACACCGGACGTGAATACCTGAAGGAGAACCAGGACGCGGCCGACGCCATGCTCGGCCAGCTCGAGCACATCGGCCGCAAGATGGGCCGCGTGCGCGAGATCTTCGGCGGCGACGACGAGGGCGAGGAGCTCGCCGACTCCAAGGAAGTACACGCGGCGCGGCGCGAGCTGAAGCAGGCGCTGCGGGACAAGCGCGGCGCTTCCGCGGAAGAGAAGGCTCGCATCGCGGCGATACTCAAGAGCGCCGCCGCTCAGATCAAGGGCAAAGGCTGATAGCCATCATGGATGCCGCAGGCGTGCTCTCGCCCCCTGCGCCTGCAGCGAGCCCGCTCAACGACCGTCGTGTCGAGCAGGTCATCGAGCGCATGGTCGACTGTTATGCGCGGCCTGCAAACGGCGGACCGGTTGGCGGCCACGAGTACGACCCGCACGCCTACGCGAGCTTCGGTTTCTCGGTCCATCCGGATCAAGGCGAACTCATGTACCTCTTGTGCCGGGCGCTCAACGCGAGGCGCGTGGTGGACTTTGCGACCTCGGTCGGGTTCTCGACGCTGTATCTTGCCGCGGCCGTGCGTGACAACGGCGGCGGTGTGGTCATCGGCGCAGAAATCGTGCCGGCAAAGATCGCGACGGCGCGGCGCAACTTAAGCGACGCGGGCTTGAGCGAATTCGTGGAGATCCGCGCCGGGGACGCCCGCGAAACGCTGCGCGCCGTTGGCGGCCCGGTCGATTTCGCGCTGATCGACGGCTGGCCGGGCGAGAGCGGACCCTCGCTCTCGCTGCAGGTGATGCAGGTGATCGCGCCGCAGATGCGTAGTGGCGCGCTGGTCCTCAACGACAATGCGGAAAGCGACTACCTGGCGTTCATCCGTGACCAGGCGAGCGGCTTTCGCTCCATGACGCTGCCGCTGAAGGGTGGCACCGAGCTGTCGGTCAAGGCCGCGTAACGCCTCATCCGCAGTCGATTTGAGGTTCGCGCGGCCCGGGCCGCTCCTTTAGAATGAGTGTTTCCGTCGGCGGGCGCGGTCAGCGACCCGCTTTTCCAATCCAGGGTACTTGCGAGGCTTTTCCCCATGGCGCGTGGCATCAACAAAGTGATTCTCATTGGCAACCTGGGCGCTGACCCTGAGACGCGCGCCATGCCCTCCGGCACGACGGTGGCGAACCTGCGCATCGCGACCAGCGAGAGCTGGCGCGACAAACAGACCGGCGAGCAGCAGGAGCGCACTGAGTGGCACCGCGTGGCGCTCTTCGGCCGGCTGGCCGAAATCGCCGGTGAATACCTGAAAAAGGGCTCGCAGGTGTACATCGAGGGGAGCCTGCGGACGCGCAAGTGGCAGGACAAGCAGGGCAATGACCGCTACTCGACCGAGATCGTCGGCAACGAGCTGCAGATGCTCGGCGGCCGGGGCGGTTCAGGGGCTGGCGCCGGAGCCGGTGCCGAGGGCAGTGCGCGTCCCGCAGGAGCTGCCGCCGCGGCGCACGCGTATGCGGAAGATTCTGGCGGTGGTGGTGGCGGCGGATCCAAGGGCGGATCGGGCGAGGAGTTCGACGACGATATTCCGTTCTGAGGCTGACGACGGGCCTGCGCACAGCAGCGCTCGCTAGTACCCGCTCCTCAGCAGCGCGTAGTGATCCACACGAGCGACGCGCAGAATCGCCTGCTGCACGTCGGGGCGATCAATGAGCGCCTGCCACCGCCGGTCCTTTTCGAGCACCAGTTCCAGACAACGCGTCGGTTGGGCCGACTAACTCGGGTTGCCCCGGGGCCTACAGGCTACCGGACCTGCCACACAAGCTTATGAAAGAATTAGAGTTTCTAATATTCTTGCCATGATCATGCGGGGCTCGCTGTGAGCCCGTAAAATTCTTCACTCGCCATGACCCGCCGCTATTTCATCAAGACCTTCGGCTGCCAGATGAACGAGTACGACTCCGCCCGCATGGCGGACGTACTTCGCGCTGGGGCGAACCTGTGCCCGACGCACGACCCGGCCGAAGCGGACGTGCTGCTCATGAACACCTGCTCGGTGCGTGAGAAAGCGCAGGAGAAGGTGTTCTCGCTGCTCGGGGAGTGGCGACTCCTCAAGGCACAACGCCCCGAGATCATCATCGGTGTCGGCGGTTGTGTCGCAAGTCAGGAAGGTGAGGGCATCACCGCGCGCGCGCCGTTCGTGGATCTGGTGTTTGGCCCGCAGACCCTGCACCGTCTGCCCGCCATGATCGCGCAACTGCGCCGCACGGGACGCGCCGTGGTCGATGTGAGTTTTCCGGAGATCGAGAAATTCGATCACCTGCCGGCGCCGCGCGCCGAGGGCGCGGCCGCTTACGTCTCCATCATGGAAGGCTGCAGCAAGTACTGCAGCTTCTGCATCGTGCCGTACACACGCGGCGAGGAAGTCAGCCGCGGCTTCGACTCGGTGCTGGACGAAGTGCGCTCGCTCGCGGCCCAAGGGGTCGCCGAAGTCACGCTGCTCGGCCAGAACGTCAAC
>PMHN01000336.1 GCA_003156695.1 Gammaproteobacteria bacterium | reverse complement strand
GGGCGCGAGCGCCGCCCGCAAGGGGCGCTGGTGCTGCCCCATCCCGGGATAGTGGAGCGCAACTTCGTTCTGTATCCTCTGGCTGACATTGCCCCGGATCTGGATCTGCCGGGCTTGGGCCGAGTGGCCGAGCTCAAGGGAATGGTCGCGTCGGCGGGGCTAACCCTGTTGCAGGCACATGGCGAGCGAAACCGCGCATAAGTACATCGTGGTCGAGGGTCCGATCGGGGTGGGTAAGACCAGCCTCGCGCGGCGGCTCGCCACGAGTCTTGCGGCGCAGCCAGTGCTGGAGCAGGCGGCCGCGAATCCGTTCCTCGAGCGCTTCTACAAGAATCCGCGCGCCGGCGCACTGCCGACGCAGCTGTACTTCCTGCTGCAGCGCGCGCAACAACTGGCGGCGCTCAAGCAGGCGGACCTGTTTGCCCCCACGCGTGTTGCGGATTACCTGCTCGAGAAGGATCGCCTGTTCGCGCGTGTCACGCTTGATGATGCCGAGTACGAGCTCTATGAGCAGCTCTACGCGAAGCTCGACATCCAGGCGCCCAAGCCTGACCTGGTGGTGTACCTGCAGGCCCCGGTTGACGTGCTGCTCGAGCGCATCAGCAGGCGCGGTGTGGATTACGAGCAATACATCGAGCGGCAGTACCTGGAACGCCTGAACGAGGCTTATGCGCGCTTATTCCACGAGTTCGACGCGGCGCCGCTGCTGATCGTCAACGCGGCTTCCATCGACCCGATCGCGAACCAACGCGACTATGACGAGCTGCTCGCCGCCATCCGGCGCATGACGCACGGGCGCCTGTACTTCAACCCGTTGCGCAGCCGCGCGATCTAGCTACACTCGCACCTCACATGTACACCCAGTTGCAACGCGACGTCAGCCGGCCGCCGATCACGCTCGCGACGCTGGCGCGCATGAAGGCCGACGGCGAGAAGATCGCGTGCCTGACCTGTTATGACGCGAGCTTCGCGGTGCTGCTGGACAGCGCCGATGTCGACTTGGTGCTCGTCGGGGACTCGCTCGGCATGGTGATCCAGGGTCACGACACGACCGTGCCGGTAACCATGGACCAGATGGCGTACCACACCGCCCTGGTGGCGCGCGGGCTGCATCGGCCGTTCCTGGTGGCCGACCTGCCGTTCATGAGCTACCCAACCAGGGAAATCGCGCTCGCCAATTCGGTGCGCCTGATGCAGGAAGGCGGCGCGCAAATGGTCAAGCTCGAAAGCGGCGGCAAACAGGCCGAGATCGTGGAGTTCCTCGCCAGTCACGACATCGCGGTGTGCGCCCACGTGGGCTTAAAGCCGCAGTCGGTCCACAAGACCGGCGGCTTCCGGGTGCAGGGTCGTGAGCGGGAAATGGCAGTGCGCCTGGTTGATGACGCCAAGCGCCTGGAAGCTGCGGGTGCCGATATCGTGCTGCTCGAGTGCATTCCCGCGACGCTCGGTAAGACCATCACCGCGGAGCTGCACGTGCCGGTGATCGGCATCGGCGCCGGGCCCGACACCGACGGCCAGATCCTGGTCACCTACGACATCCTGGATATCACCACCGGCAGAAAGCCGCGCTTCGTACGCAACTTCATGGACGGAGCGGCTAACAATCTCGATGCGCTGCAGCGCTACGTACGCGCCGTGAAGCAGCACGAATACCCGGCGCCCGAGCACTGCTTCTGAAGCTCGCCGCTTCGCGCGCGCCGCGGCACACCCTACACCCACATGGATACCGTAACGACGATTGCCGCGGTTCGCGAGCACGTGCGGGCCTGGCACCGGCAGGGCCTGCGGGTAGCCTTCGTCCCGACGATGGGAAATCTGCACGCCGGGCACGTCAGTCTCATCGAGGCCGCGCGCCACCATGGCGAGCGCTTCGTCGCCAGCATCTTCGTAAACCCGATGCAGTTCGGGCCGAACGAGGATTTCGCCCACTACCCGCGCACGCCGCTCGAAGATGCACGCATGCTGGCTGCTGCCGGCTGTGATCTCATGTTCAGCCCCGAGGTGCGTGAGGTGTATCCCAACGGCGCCGAACGTGCCACGCGCGTCGAGGTGCCGGGCCTGTCGCGCATCCTCTGCGGGGAATTTCGCCCGGGGCATTTCGAGGGCGTCAGCACCGTGGTCGCCAAGCTCTTTCACATCGTGGAGCCGGATGTCGCGGTGTTCGGTGAGAAGGACTTTCAGCAGCTCGCCATCATCCGCCGCATGGTCGCGGACCTGTGCATGGCGGTGGAGGTCATCGGCGCCCCCACGGTGCGGGATGCCGACGGGCTCGCGATGAGTTCCCGTAATCAGTACCTGACGGCCGAAGAACGGGCGGTAGCCCCGACGATCTACGCCACGCTGCAGGCGGCTGCCACGCGCCTGGGCGCCGGGGACGCGGAATTTGCCAGCATCGAGCGCAGCGGAGTGCAGGCGCTCGAGCAGGCGGGTTTCCGGCCCGATTACTTTGCGGTGCGCGAGGCTCCGGGCCTGAATGCGCCGCTCGCGGGCGCACGCCATCTGGTCGTGCTCACCGCCGCGCGCTTAGGCCGCGCGCGGCTCATCGACAACGTGCAGGTCACGCGCCCGTAAGGCGCTGGCGCTCAAGTGCCCACGCCACGTGCTCGCGCACGAGCGCTGAGCCGTCCTCGCGACGTTCCTCGAGCGCGCGGCGGTTGTCCGCTGAGCGCGGTGCATTTCCCAGCGCCACCGCGACGTTGCGCGACCAGCGCTCATAACCGATGCGGTAGACGGCGGAACCGCGCATGCGCGCCTCAAACTGCGCCTGCGTCCAGCGAAACACCGCCGGCAAGGCGGGGGCGTCCAGGCCGTGGCGCACTTTCATATCCGGGTGCGCCGCCGTGCGCGCCAACTTGTTCCACGGACATACCAGCTGGCAGTCATCGCAGCCGTAGATACGGTTGCCGATGGCGGCGCGCAGTTCGAGCGGAATGGCGCTGTGATGTTCAATCGTCAGGTACGAAATGCAGCGCCGCGCATCCAGCTTGTAGGGCGCCACGATGGCCGCGGTGGGGCAGGCCGGTATGCAGGCGCTGCAGGTGCCGCAGTGCGCACTCGCTGGCTCATCGAGCGGCAGCGGCAGATCGGTGAGGATTTCTCCCAGGAAGAAGTATGAGCCCGCCTCGCGTGCGATGAGGTTGGTGTGCTTGCCGATCCAGCCGAGACCCGCATCGCGGGCGTGCGCCTTCTCCAGCACTGGCGCGCTGTCGACACACACACGGTAGCCGAATGTGCCGATGAGTCCCTGCAGCTGCAGCGCCAGTTGCTGCAACGCCTGGCGCAGGATCTTGTGGTAATCGCGCCCGAGCGCGTAGCGCGACACATAGGCAAGCTGCGGCTGGGCCAGTACCTCGCGCGCCGCGCGTGCCTCCGCCGGCCAGTAGTCCATGCGCGCGCTCACCACCCGCACGGTGCCCGGAGACAGCGCCTGCGGCCGGCTGCGCATGACGCCGTGACGCTGCATGTAGTGCATCTCGCCGTGAAAGCCCTGCGCCAGCCAGCGCAACAGGTGGCGCTCGTCCTCAGGGATAGTGATACCCGCCACGCCCAGCGCGCCAAAGCCGAGCGTGCGCGCACCTGCGATGAGTTCGCGCTTGACCGCGTTGAGGTCGATCACGGCCCAGTATAATGAGGCCATGGCTCTGCCGACGCTTCTGTACTCCGCAACCCAGGTGCGCGCCCTCGACGCCCATGCGGTGAATGAGCTGGGCATCCCCGGCTACACCCTTATGAAGCGTGCCGGCGAGGCGGCGCTGCGCTACCTGCGTACGCGCTGGCCCACGGCGCATCGCGTCGTGATCGTGTGCGGTTCCGGCAACAACGGCGGCGATGGCTATGTGCTGGCGCGGTTTGCGCAGGCCGCGGGCCTTACCGTTTCGGTGTTGAGTGCAGGCGAGGTGGGCGCGCTGCGCGGGGACGCGCGCCAGGCGTACGAGGACTTCAGGGCCAGCGGCGGGGTGGTGCAGCCGTTCGCGGCNNCCGCTCCTCGGGGCGGGCGAACTCGTCGTGGATGCGCTGCTTGGCACCGGCGTGCGCGGCGGCGTGCGCGAGGAACTTGCGCAGGTCATCCGCGCCATTAATAACTGCAAGCTGCCGGTGTTTTCTCTGGATGTGCCGTCGGGACTTGACGCCGACACGGGCGCGGCCGCGGGTGAGGCGGTGCGCGCCGAGGCCACCGTCACCTTCGGGGGGCTGAAGACCGGGCTTTTTGTCGGTGATGGCCCGCAGTTCAGTGGCAGCATCTTTTTTGACGACCTGGAGCTCACGGCCGCGCAGCCGCCCGGCTTCACGGCCGCGCTGACGCGCATTGTCGAGGCGGAGATTCACGAGGCGCTGCCACGCCGCGCACGCGCGGCGAACAAGGGCGACTTTGGTCGCGTGCTCATCGTCGGCAGCGGTGCCGGCATGCCAGGCGCGGTACGGCTCGCCGGGGAAGCGTGCCTGCGTTCGGGGGCGGGGCTGGTGAGCGTCGCGGTCGCCGCCGAAAACGTTGCGCCGATTGCGGCCGGACGACCGGAATTGATCTGTCTCGCGCTCGAAAGCGAGGCGCTACTCCTCGAGGCGATGAAGCCCGCTGAGGTGATCGCGATCGGACCGGGACTCGGGCGCACGAGCTGGGCGAGGCGCGCGCTTGCCGCGGTGCTCACCACCGACAAGCCGCTCGTCGTGGACGCCGACGCGCTTAATCTGCTGGCCGAGGAAGGCATCCGTCCGCGCGACAACTGGATCCTCACACCGCACCCGGGCGAGGCGGGGCGGCTCCTCGGTATCAGCGCTGAGGAGGTGCAGCAGGATCGTCTGGGCGCGCTCGCCCGGCTCATCGAGCGCTGTCATGGCACGGTCGTGCTCAAAGGGGCGGGCACGCTGGTGGGCGCTCCCGGCCGGACGCCAGGCCTGTGCGAACGCGGCAATCCCGGCATGGCGAGTGCCGGCATGGGCGACGTATTGACTGGCGCGATCGCCGGGATACTCGCGCAATGCGCGGATCCTTGGCGTGCGGCGCGTGTGGGCGTGTTGGTGCACGCGCTTGCCGGGGATGCTGCCGCTCGCGGCGGTGAGCGGGGACTGCTCGCCGGGGACGTGGCGCGCGAACTGCAGCGCTGCGTCAACCTGTGACCCATGCGCACGCATTGCCCCGCGGCCGCTGACACCGAGGCGCTCGGTGGCCGCATGGCCCGTGCGCTGCGCCTCCCGCAGGACGCGCCCGTGGTGCTGTACCTCTCGGGGGAGCTCGGCGCGGGCAAGACCACGTTCGCGCGCGGTTTCCTGGGCGGCCTCGGTGCGGACGGCCCGGTGCGCAGTCCCACCTACACGCTGCTTGAGCTGTATCCGCTGCCCGGATGCACGGTCGTGCACCTGGACCTGTACCGCCTCAATCACGCCGCCGAGCTTGAGGGGCTGGGCTTACGCGACTGGGCCACACCTGAGCATGTGTGGCTCGTCGAATGGCCGGAGCGAGGTGGCGCCGGACGGCTGCCCCGTGCCGATCTCATGCTTGCCCTTGCGGTCGGCGCGCACGGGCATGACGTCGAAGTCAGTGCCGGCTCCGCGTTCGGGGCGGCATGGCTGGCGGCACTTGAGAGTTGCGCCGCAAAGCCGTAGATTACGCCGGAACTTGCATCCCGAACTTCATGATTAGCAAGATTTTTAGCGGAAGTACCCTTGCCGCTCTTGCGAGCCTCGCGGCCCTGTCGGTGGCGCAGGCCGGGGAACTGCGGGCTGTGACGCTTGCTGCCGGCGCGCAGTCCGCGCAAGCCACCCTCGAGGTGAGCGACGGTGCAGCCCACCAGCTCTTCACGCTCGATAACCCGGATCGCATCGTCATCGACCTGCCGCATACGCACCTGGCGCGCGGCTTTCAGCTGCCTGCCGGCGCGGGGGTGGTGACGGCCGTGCGCGTGGGCGAGCCCGCGCCCGGAACACTGCGGGTGGTACTGCAGCTGCAATCGGCGCTCCCCGCCCGCAGCGCCTGGGCAGGTGAGGGGTCGGTGCGGCAACTACTGGTCACCCTGGGGGAGCCGTCCGCCGTGGTGGCGGATGCCGGTCCGAGAACNNCGCCGGGCACGGCGGCGAGGATCCGGGGGCGATTGGCCACGGCGGGACGCGTGAGAAAGACGTGACACTCGCCATTGCGCGCGCGCTCGCCGAGCGCATCAATACCGAGCCGGGGATGCGTGCCGTGCTGACACGCGATCGCGACGAGTTCCTGGAGCTGCGCGACCGCATCCGGCGCGCCCGGCTCGCGCACGCCGACATGTTCATTTCCGTGCACGCCGACTCGATCGCGGACCGCAGCGTCACCGGCGCCTCCGTGTACGTTCTGTCGGTGCACGGCGCCTCCAATGAGGCGGCGCGCTGGCTCGCCGAGCGTGAAAACGCGGCCGACCTCGTGGGCGGAGTGCGCCTCGACGACAAGGGGGCGCTGGCACCGGTGTTGTTCGATGCCACGCAGAGCGAAATCATCGGTGTGAGCGCCACGGCTGCGGAACGCGTGGTCGCGGCCCTGGAGGGCGTGGGGGAAGTGCGCAAGGCGCAGGTGCAGCACGCGGGGTTCGTGGTGCTGAAGTCTCCGGACATCCCTTCGATGCTCATCGAGACCGCCTACATTTCCAATCCTGAGGAGGAACGGCGGCTGCGCAGCGCGAGCCAGCAGGCACATCTCGCGGATGCCATCGCCAGCGGCGTGCACAGTTACTTCATGAACAATCCCCCGGACGGCACGCGCTTCAAGCAGCAGCGTCGCAGCACCCTCGCCAGTGCCGCGGACACACCGTCCGCTCCCGTCACCCCTTAAACCCCACCCTCAAAGGTTTGCGCAGCGCGCTGTACACTGCGCGGTCATGCCGATCCGCGTGCTCCCCGATGAACTTGTCGACCAGATCGCCGCCGGCGAGGTCATCGAGCGGCCAGCCTCGGTGGTCAAGGAACTGGTCGAGAACAGCCTGGATGCCGGCGCCACGCGCGTCGAAGTTGATGTCGAGCGCGGCGGAGTAGGGCTGATCCGGGTGCGCGACGACGGCCGCGGCNNCCCTCGATCGGCTCGGTGTCGAGGCTGCGCATCGCCTCACGGGCCGCCGGCGCTGCGCAGGGCGCGGAAATCACTATCGACGGCGGCGCCGCAACACCCACCCGCCCGGCGGCGCAACCGGCGGGGACGACCATCGAGGTGCGCGACCTCTTTTTTAATGTGCCAGCGCGGCGCAAGTTCGTGCGCAGCGACACCACCGAACTCACACACATCGCCAGACTCATGGAGCGTCTGGCGCTGTCGCGCTTCGATGTGGCTTTCAGACTGCGACACGGCAACCGTGTGCTGCTCGATGCGCCGGCGGTGGGCGAGGGCGGCACGGATAGCGCGCGCCTGGATGGGGTCCTCGGAGAGCAGTTCACAGCCGCGGCCATCGCCGTGAGCCACGCTGCGGGTCCCGTCATGCTCTCGGGGTGGATCGGCCTGCCGACCCGCTCGCGCGCGCAGCCGGATNNAGTTCTGGTTCGTGAATGGGCGCAGCGTGCGCGATCGGCTGCTGATGAACGCGGTCCGGCTCGCCTACCGGGACGTTCTTTACCACGGCCGGCATGCCGCCTACGCGCTCTACCTCACCCTTGATCCGAAGCTCGTCGACGTCAATGCACACCCCTCCAAACTCGAGGTGCGCTTTCGCGACAGCCGCCAGATCCATGACTTTGTGATGCGCGCCGTGGAGCGCTNNTGGCTGCCGCTCTACGATGCAGCGCGTGACCCGTGGGCGCTGGCCGCCAGCGTGCGGGAGGACGCGGCAGCCGCGTTGCCACCGGCGCCAGGTGATGAGCAGCCGCTCGGCAGCGCGTTAGCCCAGCTGCACGGCGCCTACATCCTCGCACAGAACCACGACGGCCTGGTGCTCATCGACATGCACGCCGCTCATGAGCGCGTGCTGTATGAGAAATTCAAGGCGGAGCGCAGCAGCGCAGCACCGGCGTCGCAACACCTGTTGCATCCGCTGGTCGTTGAGTTGAAGGTGCATGAACTCGAGGCGTTGCTGGAGCATCGCCGCGAGTGGGAACAGGCGGGCTTTGAAGTGGATGCCCTGGGGCCGACGCGGCTGGTGCTGCGACGTGTGCCCGCGATCCTGAACGCAGCCGACATCGAAGGCGTGGTCGCTTCCCTGATTCAGGATCTGAGACTCGACACCGGCAGCCATCATCTGGAGGCGGCCGCCGACCGCTTCCTTGGCACCCTGGCG
>PMHN01000222.1 GCA_003156695.1 Gammaproteobacteria bacterium | reverse complement strand
TCGGCTTTAGCTACGCGACCTGGCATGGCGATGACGCCGCCCACAACCTGGTCAACGAACTGGTGCGGCTCGCCGATCTTTATGCAGGCGGCGGGCACGCGGTGCTCATCGCGCTCGACGGCGAGAATGCCTGGGAGCATTACCCGTTCAACGGCTACTACTTCCTGCGCGCGCTGTATGCGCTGCTCGCCAGTCACCCGCGACTCGATATGACAACGCTCTCGCAGTGCCGCGCCCGCGCTCTGAACCCGCAGCCGCTGGCGCGCGTGCGGGCGGGCAGCTGGGTGCACGGGACGCTCGCCACCTGGATGGGAGATGCGGACAAGAACCGCGCCTGGGATCTCCTGTGCGACGCCAAGCGGGCGTTCGATCAGGTGATGCAGGGCGGTGCGCTCGATGCGCAGCAACGCGCCGCAGCGCAAAGGCAGCTCGCGCTGTGCGAGAGCTCGGACTGGTTCTGGTGGTTCGGCGACTACAACCCGGCAGAGGCGGTGAGTCAGTTCGACGAGCTCTACCGGCGGCAGCTCGCGGCACTCTATGCGCGGCTGAATCTGCCGTCGCCGGCCGTGCTTGCGAGTGCGCTCTCCAGTGGCGGCGGAACTCCCGAGCACGGCGGCGCCATGCGCCGCGCCTCCGCTTGAGGCGCTTGCCAGTGTTCGACCGGCGGCGGGCGGGCGTGCTGCTGCCGCTGTCGGCGCTCGACGCGCCCCTGGGTCGTGGCGGGCGCGCCTTTATCGACTGGCTCGCCGCGGCGGGCTTCAGCGTCTGGCAGATTCTGCCCGTCGGACCTGCCGGCAGTGACGGCTCCCCGTACTGGGTGACCTCGGACCACGCCGGCAACCCGTTGTTCATCGATCCGGCGGAGGAGCCGGATGCGCTCGCACCACCGCCGGCCAAGTTTCTCGCGGCCGCCCGCTCCTGGTTGCCGGATTACGCGCTGTTTGCGGCACTCAACCGCGCGCATGCCGAGGCGCCCTTCTGGCGTTGGCCCGCGCCGCTGCGCGACCGCGAGCCGCTGGCGCTTGCCCGGGCGCGCCTCGAGCTGGCGCAGGACTGTGCGCGCATCGAGCACGAGCAGTACGCCTTTGAGGTGCAGTGGCAGCGGCTGCGTGCCCACGCCCGCTCGCGTGGCGTGCGGCTTTTCGGGGATCTGCCTTTCTACGTCGCGCCATCCTCGGCCGAGGTGTGGGCGCACCGGGAGCTTTTTCAACTTACCGCGACGGGCGAACCGGCTGCGGTCGCGGGCGTGCCGCCGGACTACTTCGCGGCTCATGGGCAGTCGTGGGGCAACCCGCTGTATGACTGGCAGGCCATGGAGCGCTCGCAGTTCCGCTGGTGGCTCGCGCGCGTGGGCGCGGCTCTTGCGCGCTTTGATCTGCTGCGCCTGGATCATTTCCGCGCGCTCAGCGCCCACTGGGCCGTGCCGGCCACGGCGAGCGATGCGCGCGGCGGCGCGTGGCGCAGCACACCCGGGGAGGCGCTGCTGCAGCGCCTCGCGCGCAAGTTCCGCGACCTGCCGCTGGTGGCGGAGGATCTGGGCCTGATCACCGCGGACGTCGTGGCGCTGAAGCGGGAATTTGCGCTGCCGGGCATGCGGGTGCTGCAGTTTGCCTTCGACGGCGATGCGGCGAACCCGCACCTGCCGAACCTGCACGAGCGCGACAGCGTGGTCTACACGGGCACGCACGACAACGACACTGCACGCGGCTGGTACTCGGGACTTGATCGCGACACCGCCCAGCGCGTCGCCGCGCAACTGGGTGTCGGTGGCGACGCCGATGCCGTGCCGGGCGCGCTGGTGAGCGCCGCACTCGGCTCGCTCGCGCTGCTCGCTATCCTGCCGGCGCAGGACCTCCTGGGCCTCGGGTCCGCGGCGCGCTTGAATACACCGGGCACGGCGCAGGGCAACTGGAGCTGGCGAGTGCCGCATGACGCCCTCACCACGGAACTCGCGCGCGGTTACGCGCGTCTCAACAGCAGTTTCGGCCGCGGCTGAAGTGCTAAGGTCTCAAGGCAATGCCCCGACAGCTCACGCAAGTAACCACCGGACTCCTGGGCGCGCTCGCGCTCGCCGGCTGTGCGCTCACGCCGCACTTCGAAACGCCGCGGCTGTCCATCGTCGACCTGCAGGTCGTGAGCACCGCCTTGTGGGAGCAGCGCCTGAAGGTGACCCTGCGGGTGCAGAACCCCAACGACGTGGCGCTCTCGGTCAAGGGCATTGAGTACACCCTCGACATTGCCGGGCAGCGGTTCGCGAGCGGTGTTTCGGACGCGAGCTTCGTCGTGCCGCCGCTCGGAGAGGCGCAGTTTGACACCAGCCTCACGACCAACATGGCCGGTGCACTTCTGCAGCTCGCTGGGCGTGGCCCCAACACGCTCGCCGACGGTGTCGACTACCGCCTTGCCGGCCAGATTTCGCTTGCCAGCGGCTGGGTGCGTTCAGTGCCGTTCGACGAGCACGGCACCTTCAAGCTGCAATAAGTCGCGCGTACAGCGCTTCGTACAGAGCGCCCTGTCTGGCCCACGAGAAATCGCGCGCCATGCCGTTGGCGCGCAGCCGCGCGCGGTGCGCAGGATCTGCATACAGGTCGAGCGCCAGGTTCAGCGCCCATTCGAGCGCCGGGCCGTCGAAGTCGTTGAACACCACGCCGGTGCCGGTGCCGGTGTCAGCGTTGTAGTGCTCGACCGAATCAGCGAGCCCGCCGGTGCGGCGCACGACCGGGATGGTGCCGTAGCGCAGGCTGTACATCTGATTCAGCCCGCACGGCTCGTAGCGCGACGGCATGAGGTACAGGTCGCTCGTCGCCTCGATCCAGTGCGCGAGTTCCTCGTCGTAGCCGCGGTGGAAAGCCACGCGCCCCGGGAAGCGCTGCGCCAGCCCGGTAAAGAACTTCTCGTACTGCGGCTCGCCGGCCCCTAAAGCGATGAATGCCAGCTCGCGGCCCTGCAGGATCTTCGGCAGCGTCTCGAACATGAGCTCGATGCCCTTCTGCGCCGCCAGGCGACTGACGATGCCGGCGAGCGGGACAGCGCCGTCGATGCGAAACCCCATGCGCTTCAGGAACACGCGTTTGAGCGCGGCCTTGACCTGCAGGTGATCCGCATCGAAGTGCTGCAGCAGGTAGCGGTCGCGGCGCGGATCCCACTCATCGTAGTCGACCCCGTTGAGGATCCCGCTTAAGTCCGCATCGCGCGCGCGCAGGGTGTCCTGCATTCCCATGCCGTATTCAGCGGAGGTGATCTCGCGCGCGTGCGTCGGGCTCACCGTGGTGATCGCGTCCGCGTACAGGATGCCGTGACGCAGGGCGTTGATACGCCCGGCTGTGAGGTCCTCCTGGTGCAGCATGAAGAGGCGCTCGCCCAGGTCGAGGTCGGCGACGTGCGCCGCCGGGAAGATGCCCTGGTAGCCGATGTTGTGAATCGTGAGCAGCGTGCGGGTGGCGGCAAACAGCGGCTCATTGCCGTAAGAGCTCTTCAGGAACAACGGCGCGAACGCGGCATGCCAGTCGTGGCAGTGCAGAATCTGCGGGCCCCACGCCAGGCGCTGGCAGGCCGTGAACACCGCGCGCGTAAAGGCGAGAAAGCGCAGATGCTCGTCCGGGTCGGTGGTGTAGATGGCGTCGCGCTCGTACAACGCCGGGCAGTCGATGAGGTATACGGGGGCGGCGCTGCCGGGAAGCGCGCCGCGCAGCACCGAAAAAACGTAAGCGTGCGGCCCAACCGCGAGGGTGAGCCCCGCCAGCCCCGCCAGCGGCTGTGCGCCCACCGCGGCGCGGTCGATGGACCCGTAGCAGGGCGTAAACAGGCGCACGTCATGGCCGCCCGCGTGCAGGTGTTTGGCGAGTGCCGCGGTGACATCCGCAAGTCCGCCGGTCTTCGACAGCGGCGCCACCTCGGCGGTGAGGAGGGCGATCGCCAGCCGCTCGCTCACTGCTTAGGCCCGCGTGCCGGCGGTATGATATGCGCCATGCGCAGGGTCTTGATTGGTCTCACGCTCACCTTGCTGCTGGTGGTGTCGGTGGGCGTTGGCGTCGTGGTTGCACGCTGGCCGCTGTATCCGCACCTGTGGCCCTGACGGCAACTCTAGGCGCAAGAACCGGGTCGCGCCAGCGCGCGGTATGCGCCAGCATCATCATATGAACACGCACCCTGATGATTTCGTAGACAGCCGCGACTTCGCCCGCATCGCGCGCGCGATTCGTTTCATCGACGCCAACTTTCGCGCCCAGCCGCGCCTTGCCACCATCGCGCAGTCGGTGCGCCTGTCGGAATTTCATTTCAACCGCCTGTTCCGCCGTTGGGCCGGCGTCACGCCCCGACAGTACCTGGCGTTTGTGACCGCGAGGGCCGCGCGGCGCGAACTTGCAGGGTCAGCTTCGGTGCTCGATGCGGCGTATACCTTGGGCCTGTCCGGTGGCGGACGCCTCCACGATCTCGCGGTGACGCTGGAGGCGGTCACGCCCGGGGAGCTCAAGGCCGGCGGCCGGGGCGTCGCGATCCGCTACGGATTCGGCGCCACGCCGTTTGGACGGGCGCTCCTTGGCAGCACGGTCCGCGGCGTGTGCTGGTTGAGCTTCGTCGAGCCCGGTGCCGATGCCGCCGCGGTGCAGGCGCTGCAGATCCACTGGCCGCATGCGCAGCTGCACCGCGACGATCCTTCCGCGATCGGGCTCGCCGCGAAGATCTGGGGCACGGCGCGCGGTGGCGTGCGTGCCGGCACACACGGGGCGCTGCGTCTCGCTGTGCAGGGGACGAACTTCCAGCTCAAAGTCTGGCAGGCACTGTTGGGGCTGGGCGCCGACAGCCCGACCACCTACTCGGCACTCGCGCGGGCGCTCGGACGGACAGGCAGCGAGCGCGCCGTGGGCAATGCGGTGGGTGCCAACCCGGTTGCCTGGCTCATTCCCTGCCACAACGTGCTGCGCAAGGACGGCGCGTTGGGCGGTTATCAGTGGGGGGAGGATCGCAAGCGCGCCATGCTGGCCTGGGCGGCGATGCGCGGGCACCCGCGGGCGCACGCGAAAGAGAAGTCGGGGTTTGCCCCTGTTTCAGGGGGTCTCGCGCAAGCGACATAATTCAGACATACAACAGAAGTGATTGATTTTATTGTGAAATCAAAGCAACACGCGGGGCGAGCGACCCCCGGGAGTGGTAAACTGCCGCTCGTCTTCCCGCTCCCAAAGAACGATGTCCGCCTCGCCTTACAAGCAGCTCGAGCAGGAGTTCAAGCGCCTGCACGCCTTCCGTGGCGCGCTGGCGCTGTTGCGCTGGGACGCCGCGGTGATGATGCCTCGCGGCAGCGCCGATGTCCGCGGTGAGCAGGTCGCGGCACTCGAGACCGAGCACCACGCGCTTTTAACCGCGCCGCGAATTACGCGCCTGCTGGATCGCGCACAGGCCAACACGCAGGGGCTGGCCGACTGGCAGATCGCGAACCTGCGCGAAATGCGCCGCCAGCGCGATCACGCCATTGCCACCCCCGCGACGCTGGTTTCACGGCTCGCGAAGGCCACCTCGCGCGCGGAATCCAAATGGCTCGAGGCCCGCGCGCAGGGCAAGTTTGAATTGTTCGCGCCGCACCTGGAGGAGGTCGTGCACCTGGTGCGCGACAAGGCGGCACTGCTCGGGCAGGCGCGTAATCTCGCCCCCTACGATGCGCTGGTGGATGAGTACAGCCCGGGGCTCACCACCGCTGACATCGATGTGCTCTTCAAGGCGCTCTCAAGAAGGCTGCCGTCGCTCATCCGCGAAGCGATTGCGCTCCAGGAAACCCGGCCGCTGATGCCGCTGAACGGTAAGTTTCCGGCCGGCAAGCAGCGCACGCTGGTCACCGAGGTCATGAAGGCGGTGG
>PMHN01000033.1 GCA_003156695.1 Gammaproteobacteria bacterium | reverse complement strand
TCATCGCCGAGACCGGCGGCGTGAACGCCATGGTGGTGGACGCCACTGCGCTCCCCGAGCAGGTGGTGGATGACGTGATCACGTCCGCGTTCACCAGCGCAGGTCAACGCTGCTCGGCGCTGCGCGTGTTGTATCTGCAGGAGGAGGTCGCCGAGCGCGTGATCACCATGCTCATCGGCGCCATGCGCTGTCTGACCATCGGCGCGCCGGGTGATCCTGCTACCGATGTAGGCCCGGTGATCAGCGAGGCAGCGCGTGCGCGCCTCGCCCGGCATGCCGAGCGTATGCGCAGCGAGGCGAAGTTGCTTTACGCCTGCGAGGCGGATCCGAGCCTCGCCGCCGCCGGGCACTACTTCCCGCCACACCTGTTCGAGCTGCGCAGCCTCGATCAGCTCAAGAGCGAGGAGTTCGGACCGATTCTGCACGTGGCGCGCTATCGCAGTGGCGACCTGCCGCAGGTACTCGCCGCGATCCGCAGCACCGGCTTCGGGTTGACGCTCGGCGTGCACAGCCGCCTCGAGAGCGTGTCCGAGCACGTGTTCCGCTCACTGCCCGTGGGCAACACCTACGTGAACCGCAACATGATCGGCGCGGTCGTGGGGGTGCAGCCTTTCGGCGGCCAGGGCCTGTCGGGCACGGGACCCAAGGCCGGTGGACCACACTACCTGCCGCGCTTCGCGAATGAGCGCACGCTCACCATCAACACTGCGGCAATCGGCGGTAACGTCGAGTTGCTGTCCTAGCGGTTCCCGGCAATTGACTTTGCCGGGGCGGCCGCAGAGCATCGTTCCTTAAGGAGGTGGACCATGGCTGAGTACAAGGCACGCTGCTTCTGCGGCGCAGTTGAATTCACGGTAACCGGCGAGCCCGCGGCGATGGGCTACTGTCACTGCGAGTCGTGCCGTCACTGGTCGGCTGGCCCGGTCAACGCGTTCACCCTGTGGAACCCCAGTGCCATCAAGATCACCAAAGGTGCGGACCAGATCAGCACCTACAACAAGACCCCGGTCAGCTATCGCAAGGCGTGCAAGGTCTGCGGCGGACACGTCTTCTCCGAGCACCCGCCACTGAAGCTCACGGACGTACCCGCGGCCATGCTGCCGCATGCGGCCTTCAAGCCATCGGTGCATGTGAACTATCAGGAGACCGTGCTGCGCATGCGCGACGGCTTGCCGAAGCTAAAGGATTTTCCGAAGGAAATGGGCGGTTCGGGCGAGGCGCTCCCGGAATAGCCCTGGTGTAAGCGGCGCGCTGCGCGCGCTCGCCGCTCCTCCACTGCTGTCTTAGACCTGCCGCTACCCGGACTTAGCGTCCGGGCGGATTTTGCGTCGGCCTCGCGTGTCACGATTCCGCCATCCGGCGGCAACAAAAACTAAAAATATATCCTCGAAGATATATCAGCTACGCACGCACGCGTGGCGCAAACGCAACGTCGCAGGGGTCTCACTGATGACTCGCAGTCACTACTCGCAGGTTTTTGCCCTGAAAGTCCTGGCTCTCGTCATGTTGGGCGGTGGCAGCATTCCAGTCTACGCGGATGACACGGACGATCAGGCGAAAGACCGCGACCTCGACCAGGTCGTCGTCAGCGCGCGCAAGATCGAAGGACCCGATCAGGCGCCGTCCCAGGGTTCGCTGGTGGCAACGCAGCCGCGCTCGGTCATCAACGGTGAGTTCGTCCAAGACAACGATTCGCCGCTCGCCAACTACACCGACATCATCAAGTTCACACCGAGCGTGTGGACCGTGGATCCGAACGGTCCGGGCATGATGGAAAACCTGGCGACTTCGATCCGTGGCTTCCAGGACGGCTTTTTCAACGTCACCTTCGACGGCATCCCCTGGGGTGACTCGAACGACTTCACCCACCATTCCACTTCCTATTTCATGGCGCAGGACGTGGGCGCCGTGGTGGTCGATCGCGGGCCGGGAAATGCCGCGACGCTGGGGGACGCGACTTTCGGCGGCACGATCGCCGTGCAATCCGACGATCCGCGCAACCTCCGCGCCCTGTCGGGCGAGCTCAGCGCCGGCAGCTTTGGCATGCAGCTCGCCGCGCTGCGCTACGACACCGGCGAGATCAGCGACTGGGGCGGCACGCGCGCCTTCATCGACGTGAAGTCCTTCACCGCGGATGGTTACCTCAGCAACTCCGGTCTGTGGCGCAACAATGCGTTCCTGAAAGTCATACAACCCCTTGCCCTCGGCGACTCCACCACGATTACCGTGGCGAGCAATCTCAACAAGCTGGCGCAGCATCCGCCAATCGGCGCCACCACAGCCCAGCTGGCCGCCTACGGCGTCAACTATTCGTACAACACCGACCCGAACAGTCAGGCCTACTACGGCTACAACCTCGACAGGATCTCGACCGACTTTGAATACATCGGCGTGAGCTCGCAGTTCAACGGCTGGCGGCTCAACAACGACGTCTACACCTACGCCTACTTTCACGACGGCTGGAACGGCGAGGATGTCAACGGCACGCAACCCAACGGCGTCGTTCTGCCGGGCGACGTGCCGAACGGCACCATGTACGGCCCGAACGACGTGCCGGGTCAGTTGTTGACCAATAACTATCGCTCGGTCGGCGACATCTTCCGCCTCGAACACGATCTGGGACCTGGCACGGCCCAGATCGGCGCCTGGTACGACCACCAGACCAACTATCGGGCGCTGATCGAAGTCGACATGTCCGACAATGAGGCCTTCAACCCGTCAATTCTCGGCAACACCGTTCCCAATGAGATCGAATCGGCGGACCGGCTCATGCACGATCAGCTGTTCACCGACCAGGAATACCTGCAATACATCTGGCACGTCTGGAGCGACCTTGACCTCACTGGGGGTGTCAAGGCGGTACGTTTCGAGCGTGACCAGTATGCGCCGGTGAACCAGGGCACGCTGCAGCCGCTGGTGTTTGAAGAGACCTGGTCGCGCAACCTGGCGTCGCTGGATGCGCATTACAAGATTGCGGATGACTGGAGCGCCTACGCGCAGTTTTCGCAGGGATTCCTTGCCCCGAACCTGAATGTCCTCTACACGACCAATCCGGCCGAGAGCAACGTACAGCCGCAGGCGACCAACAATTACCAGGCGGGCACGACCTGGGCCAATCGTGGCTTCAGCCTCTCGGCCGATGTGTATTACATCGACTTCAACAACGAAATCACCAGTCGCACGGTCGAAGGCATCAAGGAGTTCTACAATGAAGGCGGCACGCTCTACAAAGGAGTGGAAGCCGAAGGCAGCTACGTGCTGGGCGCCGGCTTCACCGTGTACGCGAATGGCTCGCTGAACGCGGCGCATTCGAAGACCGATCAAACCTGGGTTCCAGACACGCCCATTCGTACCGGCACTATCGGCCTGTTCTACAAGCAGGGTCCGCTGCAGGGCTCGCTGATGGATCGCTACGTCGGCGCGCGCTACGGCGATGTGGAGGATGCCTACCCGCTGGGCGGGTATTCCACCACTGATGCGGCGCTCAACTACACCTTCCTCAACTCGGTGGGTGCGCTGAAGGACGCCAAGATCGGTGTTACTGCGCAGAACCTCGCCAACAAGACCTCGATCTACTTCCTGAGCGGCTACACCGGCGGCGGCACGCCGCTGTGGTTCACCATCCCGGGGCGCAGCTTCCAGATCACGCTGTCTGCTTCGCTTCAGTAGCGCGCCAGGAGTTCACGCCGTCTTTTCGGCGCGCAATCCCAGCTCGTCCGCTACCGTCTGCCGCAAGATGAACTTCTGGACTTTGCCGGTAACAGTCATGGGAAACCCGGCGACGAAACGGAAGTACTGCGGCACCTTGTAGTGCGCGATTTCGCCGCGACAGAAATCGCGCAACTCGTCTTCATCCGCGCTGACGCCCGGCTTGAGAATCACACAGGCGCACAGCACCTCACCGAATTTTGCATCCGGTACCCCGACGCATTGCACGTCCTGGATTTTCGGATGCCGGTAGAGGAATTCTTCGACCTCGCGCGGATAGACGTTCTCGCCGCCGCGGATCACCATGTCCTTGGAACGGCCGACGATATTGCAGTAACCCTCGCCGTCGAGCGTCGCCAGATCGCCGGTATGCATCCAGCCATTGCGATCGACGGCTTCCGCAGTCTTTTCCGGATCGCCCCAGTAGCCGAGCATCACCGAATAACCGCGGGTGCACAGTTCGCCAGGTTCGCCGCGCGCCACGATGCGCCCGTCGGCGTCGACGATTTTCACTTCCAGGTGCGGCGAGACGCGCCCCACCGTTGACACGCGGCGCCCGACGGTGTCGTCGGGCGAGCTCTGCAGGCTCACCGGAGAGGTCTCGGTCATGCCGTAGGCGATCACGACCTCACGCATATGCATGCGCTCGATCACCTGTTTCATGACCTCGATCGGACAGGGCGAACCGGCCATGATGCCAGTGCGCAGACACGACAGATCGTAGTTGCCGAAGTCCGCGTGTCCGAGTTCGGCAATGAACATGGTCGGCACGCCATAGAGCGCGGTGCAGCGTTCGCTATGGATGGTTTCGAGCACGCTCTTTGGATCGAAAGCGGCGTCGGGGTAGATCATGGTTGCGCCGTGGGTGATGCAGCCCAGATTGCCCATCACCATGCCGAAACAGTGATACAGCGGCACCGGGATGCACAGCCGGTCGCCCGGCTGCAGCCTGATGTTCTCGGTGACGAAGAATGCGTTGTTGAGGATGTTGTGATGCGAGAGCGTCGCGCCCTTGGGCAGGCCGGTTGTTCCCGAGGTGAACTGGATGTTGACCGGGTCATCAAACTGCAGGGTCCTGCCGAGCGCAGCCAGGTCCTGCTGTTCGCTGTCGCTCGCCTTGCCGAGCAGTGTGTCGAAATTGAGCATGCCCGGGGTCACCTGCGTGCCGAGCCGGATGACCCAGCGCAGCTCGGGAAACTTCACGGCGGCGAGCGCACCGGGCGCAAAGTGTTGCAGTTCCGGCGCAAGCTCATTGAGCATCGCAAGGTAGTCGCTCGACTTGAAACTCGGCGCGACCACCAGCGCCGTGCACCCCACCTTGTTGAGCGCATATTCGAGCTCGCTGCGCCGATACGCCGGATTGATGTTGACCAGGATCAGTCCCGTCTTGGCGGTCGCAAACTGGGTCAACGCCCATTCCGCGCAATTCGGTGCCCAGATGCCGACGCGATCACCACGCGTAAGTCCGAGCCGACACAGGCTCACGGCGAGACTGTCGACGCGTTCGCGCAGTTCGCGATAGGTCCAGCGGATAGCCTGATGACGCGAGATCAGAGCGTCGCGATCGGCATGCAGTTCAGCGACCGTGTCGAAATGCACGCCGATGGTTTCCCCGATCAGCGGCATGGTGGAAGCGCCGCTCACGTAACTGGGTTCGAACCGCATGGCGCGCCCCCTACATTGCGGCCGAATCCAGCTGTTCGAGCAGCGCGCCCAGGGATTCCAGCGGCTCGCTGCATACCTGCCCGCGGCACAGGTAGGCGGCCGTACCGGCAAGGGGTGCCTTGTCCGCCAGCGCTGGCGGCAGTCCGGTCGCGTCCGCGGGAATTGCCAGCACCAGGCGCCGGGGCGCGAACCCCTTGGCAAGCGCGCGGCTCCAGGATCCGACGTCGTCCGTGGTGCCACGGATGATCACCACTTCGCCGGGGGATAAGAACTCCTCGAGCGCGGCGAGGAGGCTCATGTGCGCCTGCGGGTGCTGCAATAAGGCCGGCCACGCCGTACGCAACGTCGCTTCCGCCGCCGCGAGGTAGCGCGGCTCGCCAAGGAGGTGACCCATGCGCTGCAGTACCAGCGCGGCGATGCCGTTGCCTGCCGGAATGGCGTCGTCGCTGAAGGATTTCGGGCGCTGAATCAGTGTCTCGTGGTCATCGGAGGTGAAATAAAAGCCGCCGGCGCTGCCGTCCTGGAAATGCCGCAGGACCACCTCCAGCAACTCCCGGGCGAACGCGAGTTCCTCGCTACGGAAGCGCACCTGCTGCAGCTCGAGCACCGCATCGGCGAGATACACGTAGTCATCCAGGTAGGCGTTCAGGTGTGCGCGCCCGTCCATGCTGGTGGCGAGCAGCCGCCCGTCGCGCCACAGCTCGCGGCGGATAAAGTCCAGCGCGCGGGTTGCGGAAGTCGCCAGATCATCGCGCCGCAGCGCGCGCGCGGCGATGGCCATGCCGCGGATCATGAGCGCATTCCATGATGTCAGGATCTTTTCATCACGGGCCGGACGCACGCGCTGCGCGCGAATGGCGAGGAGCTTTGCTGCTGCGCTTTTCAGGAGGGCCGTGACCGCGTCCGGCGTGCGACCCACCGCCTTGGCAACGGCCTCCCGCGTGGCGCAGACCCGCAGGTGCCAGCGACCCTCGAAGTTTGGGGGTTGGTCGATGCCGTAGTACGGCGCAAACACCGCGAATTCGTCTTTCGTCAGTGCGCCTTCGATCTCCTCCCGGCTCCAGACATAGAACTTGCCCTCGTGGCCTTCCGAGTCGGCATCGAGGCTCGAGTAATAGCCTCCCTGCGGCGACTGCATCTCTTGCCGGGCCCAGGCCGCGGTTTCCAGCGCTGCGTCGGCATATAACGCATCGCCGCTTGCGAGTGCCGCCTGCGCGTAGGTCGCCAGCAGCGCGCCGTTGTCGTACAGCATTTTCTCGAAGTGAGGAATCATCCAGTACTCGTCCACCGAGTAGCGGCAGAAGCCGCCGCCGAGCTGGTCGTTGATACCGCCCTCGGCCATGCGGCGCAGCGTCAGACTGGCCATGTAGAGCGCCTGCAGGTCCGGCTCGGTGGCCGTGCTGCTCGCGCGCCAGTCGCGCAGCAGCCGCTCGATGGTGAGCGGGTGCGGGAATTTCGGTGCGCCGCCGAAACCACCGTTGTGCTTGTCGAAGCTGCGCGCCAGCTGCGCGCGACACGCCTTAAGCGGCGCGTCACTGAGTTGGGTGTCGGATGCCGCCGGCGGTGGATTGATCTCGGCGAACGCGGCCATCAGCGCCTCGTTCTGCTTGCGAAGCTCCGGGGAGTGATCGCGGTAGTACTCGGCGACGCGCAGCAGCACGTCCTTGAACGCCGGCAGCCCGTGCCGGGCCTCAGGCGGAAAATACGTACCACCGAAAAACGGCCGCTGGTCGTCGTGCGTCAGAAACATGGTGAGTGGCCAGCCGCCGCCACGCTGGGTGAGCATCTGCTGCGCGATCTGGTAGATGCGGTCGATGTCAGGACGCTCTTCGCGATCGACCTTGATGTTGATGAAGTGCTCGTTGAGGAGGCGCGCGGTGGCTTCGTCTTCGAAGCTTTCGCGTTCGAGGACGTGGCACCATCTGCACGCTGAGTAGCCCACGCTCAAGTGAATGGGCTTGCGTTCCGTCAGCGCGCGCTGAAATGCCGCGGCGCCCCACGGATACCACTCCACCGGATTGTGGGCATGTTGCTGCAGGTACGGACTTGTCTCAGTGATGAGACGGTTCGTGTACTTCGGCTTGCCGTCGCTATTGAGGTGTGCGGTCTGGGTCATAGGGGCACGGTGGTAAGGCGGCCGGAGGTTTCGGGCGCTGGGGGCGATTTTCAGTATACTTCCGCCCCCGCGTTTGCAGCGGATTCAACGTGAACGCCACTGCCCACAACGCCGGACCCGTCAACGCTGCCACGCCCGTGCTGCGCCTGAAGCGTGGCGAGGACCGGCGCCTCGCCAGCGGTCACCTGTGGGTGTTCAGTAACGAGATTGACACCGACGGCACGCCGCTCACCGCGTTCGCGCCCGGCGCGATTGCGGAGCTGCGCTCGCACCGCGAGGCGTTTATCGGCTATGTCTGCGTCAACCCGCACGCGCTTATCTGCGCGCGCATCCTGTCGCGCGACGCCGCGCAGCCGGTGGATGCTGCACTCATCGAAAAGCGGCTGCGCGCCGCGCTCGCGCTGCGCGAACGCCTCAGCGCCGCGCCCTATTACCGCTGGGTATTCGGTGAATCCGACCAGCTGCCGGGGCTGGTGCTCGACCGCTACGGCGACCTCATCGTCGGCCAGATCGCGACCGCAGGCATGGAGGTGCTCAAAGGTGAGGTCGAGGCCGCGGTACGTAAAGTCGTGAACCCACGGGGCCTGTTCTGGAAGAACGACTCGGGGTCACGCGAGCTGGAGAATCTGCCGCGTGTCGCCGAGGTTGCCTTCGGCGAGGTGCCGGCGGAGGTAGAAGTTGCGGAAGGCCCTCTGTCTTTCGCCGCGCCGCTTGCGCAAGGGCAGAAGACCGGGTGGTTCTATGACCAGAGTGCCAACCGCGCGCGCCTTGCGCGTTATGTCGCACCTGGTGCGCGGGTGCTGGATGTTTGTTCGTACGCCGGGGCTTGGGCGGTCACAGCGCTGCGCCAGGGGGCAGCCCACGCCTGCTGCGTGGACTCGTCCCAGGCAGCGCTGGAGTTCGCACAGGCGAACGCACGGCGCAACGGCGTTACCATCACGGCGATGCGCGCCGACGCTTTCGATGCGCTCAGGGAACTAGGCCGCCAGGGCGAGCGCTTCGACGTGGTGGTGCTTGATCCGCCGGCGTTCATCAAACGCAAGAAAGACATCCCACAGGGGCAGGCGGCGTACCGCAAGCTCAACCAGCTCGCCCTGGAGGTGATCGCCGACGAGGGGCTGCTGGTGTCCTGCTCCTGCTCTTATCACCTTGCTGCCGAGGAGCTTGTCAATGCCATCCAGGCCGCCGCTCGCCACAGCGGGCGCTTCGTGCAGATCCTGGAGGCGGGCGGCCAGTCACCCGACCACCCGGTGCATCCTGCCATCCCCGAAACACGCTATCTGAAGGCGTTCTTCTGCCGCGTAACGCGCACGGTCGGCTAAACTAGCGCGCCTCATGCTCAAGTATCCCGGCTTCAACCCGATCGCACTCGAGCTCGGCCCGCTGAAGATCCATTGGTACGGCATCATGTACCTGATCGGCTTCGCGGGCGCGTGGTGGCTTGCGCGTCGGCGCGCCGCCGCGCCGCGCTCGACCTGGCGCCCCGCCGATGTCGACGATCTCATCTTCTTCGGCATGCTCGGTGTGATCCTCGGCGGTCGCATCGGCTACGTGATTTTCTACGGGCTCAAGTTCTGGGCCATCGACCCGTGGTACCCGCTGAAGATCTGGGAAGGCGGCATGTCCTTCCACGGCGGATTCATCGGAGTTGCACTGGCGTTTGCCTTGTTTGCCCTGCGCCGCGGACGTAATCCCGCCGACGTCTACGATTTCGGTGCGCCGCTGCCGGCGTTCGGTCTGTTCTTCGGCCGCATCGGCAACTTCATCAACGGCGAGCTGTGGGGCAAGGTTACGACCGTGCCCTGGGGCTTTCAGGTGAATGGCCAGGTGCGGCACGCCTCGCAGCTCTACGAGGCGGCGCTCGAAGGTATGGTGCTGTTCACGGTGCTGTGGTGGTTTACGTCCAAGCCGCGGCCGCG
>PMHN01000186.1 GCA_003156695.1 Gammaproteobacteria bacterium | reverse complement strand
CGCCAGCCGCGAAAGCAGGCCCCGCGGGCCCCAGCAGCGGCTCGCCCGCCTGGACGGTATCGGCGCCGGATATCCAGATTCAGGGGTTCAAGGTGAGTGCCGAGGATCGTGAGGTGAAGCCTGCGGTCGCGCTGCTGCTTAGCCCGCTCAACATTCACGTGGCAGGTTTCAACATCTCCCCGGATGACACGCTCGACGTGACGCTCGATACGGGCGTGAACTCATCCGGCAAGCTCACCGCGCGCGCCAAAGTCACTCCGAAGACGGGCAGCGTCACCGCGCACGTCGAGGCCGCGGGCGTGGAGCTGCCGGTCCTGCAGCCCTACATTGCCCGCTACACCTCCATGACGCTGCTCAAGGGTGTGCTCGCGACAAAGCTCGACATCGAGCGGCGTGCGGACGGTAATTTAAGCGTCAAGGGCAACACGGAAGTCGCGGACCTGCACACCGTGGATAACGCCCTGAAGCAGAACTTCGTCAACTGGAAGGCGCTACGCATTGCGGACATTGGCTACCGCTCGAGCCCGCAGAGCCTGCGCATCGGCAGCGTGACCGCGGTCGAACCGTATGTGCGCATGATCATCGCGCCGGATCGCACCACCAACATCAGCGCGGTGCTCAAGCCGCCCGGAGCCAAAAAAGAAGCCCCGTCCGATGATTCGACAGCAGCAGCGTCCAAACCCGCCAAAGGCGCAGCCGCTGTCGCCGCTGCGGCGACCAAGACCCAGACCGGAACCCTCGCGCCAGCCGCGCCTCTGACGCCATTTCCCATGTCGATCCGCACGGTGACGCTCGTCAANNCGCGCCAAGGTGAAGCTCGATGGCAAACTTGACAAGTATTCGCCGCTGCAGATTGAGGGTGAAGCCAACCTCTTGTCGGCGGCGCTGTACACCGATATCAAGCTGAGTTTCAAAGACCTCGACCTCACGGTCGTGAATCCCTACTCGGGGCACTTCGCCGGCTACAAGATCGACAAGGGCAAGTTGTCGGTGGACGTGTCTTACAAGGTTGATCAGCGCAAGCTTGCGGCCTCACAGCATTTCGTGATCGACCAGCTCGAGCTTGGCGATCGCGTGGACAGTCCGGACGCTGTTCACCTGCCGCTGAAAATCGCCGTCGCACTGCTCAAGGACCGCAACGGCGTAATTGACCTGAATCTGCCGATGACCGGCTCACTGGATGACCCGAAGTTCAGCATCTGGCCAATCATCTGGAAGGTCCTCGTCAATGTGATCGTTAAGGCTGCGACCGCGCCGTTTGCCCTGCTTGGGCACCTGTTCGGCGGTGGCGAACACATGAACATCGTCGAGTTCGCGCCGGGCAGCGCCGAACTTGACCAGCCCGCGAAGGATCAGCTCGCCTCACTCGTGAAAGGCATGCAAGGGCGGCCGCAGCTGAAGCTTGATGTTCCGATCGTGTACTCCACGACGATCGATCGTCCGAAGATGGCGGCCAGGCTGCTGCAGCAGGAGTTGATGACGCGCGTGCAGAACACCCGCGCGGGTAAGAAACACCCGGACGCTGCGGGCGAGGTTGCCCTTGCCGATCCGCAACAACACTTCAAGCTGCTCGTCGAGCAGTTTCAGGCCGATCTGGGGAAGGATGCGCCGCTGCCACCGACGGCCCTGGCAGTGCAGCAGGCGAAGCGCAAGGAGACCCCGCCGTACGATCCGGCAATCGCTGATCTGAATGCTGCGCTCATCGGGCACATCCAGATTCCGCAGACCGACCTCGAGGCGCTCGGCAAGCAGCGCGCGCAGGCGATACAGGGTGTGCTGCTCGCCGATGCTCAGGTGGATCCGGGGCGGGTGTTCATCGTCAACGCGCCGCCGAAGCCGGAATCAGGAGACAAGGTCAAGGTGGAAATGGCGGTGAAGTAAGCGCGGCCAATTCCTGCGCCGCGGGCTTCGGTCTGCGCGCCGCGTCGTACAGACCCCAATGCGCCTCTTCGGGATGCGCGGGACCGACCGGAGTTACATCCTGGGCGCGCCACGGCGCGTCGAACGCCGCGAAGTACGCAAACGCCCGCGAGCGTGTTGCAGGGAAGCGCTGCTGCAGCTCACGATAGAAGGCCGTCTGTTGCGCTTCGCTGTAGCCGCCGGCCGCGGGCCCCGTAGGTACACCCGTCTCCTTCACCAGGATGGGCCCGCAAAATCGCTTACCGAGATCGATGACCACGTTCACCACGAACTGTGCGGAGGTAGCCGCGGAGGCGCCGTGAAACCAGGGCTGGAACACCGGGTGCACATTCGGCAGCAGGAAATTCAGCGCCCCGAGCAGCGCCGCCGCGTCCGGCTGGTCGTAAACGTGGAACGGCTCGCTCACGGACAGCGGCAACTGCGGCTCCCTCGTACGCAGTTGCGTGGCGAGCCCGGCCAGATGGCTGGCATCGGTGCGATGACCAAAGAGTAGCTCGTTCCCGAGCGACAACCCGACGATGAGGCGCGGATAGCGCCGCGCGGCGTCGATGGCTGCATCCAGCTCGGCAGCATCAAAAGGATTCCACACCCCGATGATGAGCGCACGGAACCTAAGCTGCGCCGCGATGGCGGGAATGGCCTGCACGCCGTGCACGGAATCATAAGTAATGAGTGAATCGAACTTCGGTCGCAGCGCGGCGAGGTCGGCGCCGATGCTGGCGGCATCCGCGGGAGTCACCTGGCCATTTACCACGCGCAGCGAGGTTGGCTCATAGGCCACGAAGCGTCCGGTGCTCAGCGCCTCGCGCAGGCGGGCCAGTTGCGGCGCGGCCGCGTCACTCACGTAACAGGCGGTATGAGCCTCCGGCATCGCTGGGGGCGGGGCAGCGATCGCCGGCAGCGGGGCAAGCAGTCCTAACAGCGCCGCACGCAGCGACGACACGCCTCTCATGCAGGCTCCGCGCGCGGGGGTGCCTCACCTGCCCGCGCGCTGCGCAGCCACTGCTGGAAATGCGCCACTGACGGCGCGCCTTCGGACGGAGCCCAGGCGGCGAACTCGGATGTGGTCGCCGGATCGTAAGGCCCCTGCTTGATCTCCAGGAACGCCGCGCCGTTGACGGCTGGGATCACGGTATGCCAGGTCGCCGGCGGGGTTTCGTAGGCCATGTTTGCCGTACCCTCGCCCACCTCGTGACGCGCGCTCACCCAGCCGTGCTCATCGAAGGTCACGATCTGGAGTGTGCCCCGCAGCACCAGCGCGAGTTCCGCACGCGCGCCGTGCCGGTGCGGCCTGAAATACGAATCGCGTTGTGCGACGACGATAAAGCGCTGCACCAGATCATCTGCGGTTGCGTGGATGTTGTGGTGCGCGCGGCCGCGCGCGCTGGCAGCCGCGGTGGCGGCGAGTTCATCGAGGAGCGCACGCGGCAGGAGTTTCACTTAGAAGCGCACGCTCAGCGGGTGCGCTTGCCGCTGCGGCGTACGGCGCGCCGTGCCGCCAGCCAGCCGAGGTCGCTGGCGGTCGGCTGCACGAGCGTGCGTCCGGCCAGGTCCACGGTTACGGAATCGTCCGGCGTCTTGGCAACGGCGCCGTCGCTGGCCGGGTGATATTCGATGCGCAGCTGCGCCGCCGTCACGAGCACGCGCAGGTAGCCGTAGTGCAGGCAATCGTAGCTTTCGAAAACAATCTGATCCGCGCCGGCGCTCGCCGCCTGGATGATCTGCGGGGTCCGCAGCGCCGGAGCACCAGCCTTGGTGAGCGGCACGAGATTGTGCCCGCCGTTGCCGCACACGATGTACGGGATCTGCTGATCGCCCGGGCGGGTGCGCGTGAAACGCTGGTAGTTATGCGCGTGTCCGGAGAGCACCGCGTGTGGCCATACCCCGACGGCGCTGCAGATGCTGTCGATCTGCGCCTGCATGGCGAGGCTCCAGCCGTGGCGGCCGCCGGCGGTGTAGGGCGGATGGTGGTGGGCGATGATGAGCGCTCCCGAGTAGCCTTCGCTCTTCACGCGCGTGAGCGCGGCACGCAGGTAAATCTGCTGCGACGTGCCGATGGTGCGGTTGGCGATTACGCCCGGGTCTTCCAGGGTATTGCTGTACAGGGCGAGGACGCGCACGAACGGCGCGTCGAACGTGAAGAATACGCCGGGCTGGATCTGCGCGGTGCGCGACAGGGCTCCGGCTTCCGGGGTGACCACGAAGCCCTGCGAGCAGAAGTTACGCAGGTAGGCGGCGAGCGTCACCGCATGCGCGAGCGGTGACACCATGCCGTCGTGATTGCCGGCGAGCGCCAGGACCGGCGCCGGATAGTCGCGGTAGGGCTCGTAAAACTGGTCGTAGTAGTACTGCGTCTCGCCAAAACTGTAGACGATGTCGCCCAGCAGCAGGTTGAACTGCGGCACTTGCGCAGCGGAAGCTTCCTCAAAGTCACCGAGCATCTTGTCGGTCACCTGGTTCTGGGTTGCAGGCCCGCGCGTGCTGCCGCAGTCGCCGGTCGCGTGAAACACCAGCTGCCCGCTGCGCGTGATCCTGTTGGTCGCGGCCGCATTGCCACCCAGAACCTCGGTCAGTGTCAGCCGTGGCTCCGGCACGCCCCGCGGAGCAGGAAAGGGCAGTGGCGCGATCTTGTGCTCGCGGTTGAGCTCGTCGATGAGCTTGTAGGCGGGCGCATCGGAGGCGTGTGGCACGCGGAATACAGTCGGGTCGGGTGTGGGCTCGGCCTGGGCGAAGACCGGTTGTCGCAGCTGTCGCACCGGCACCTGTACCCCCGTGCGCTCGCGGCTCTTGCTACCAGCCATGGTGTCTGCCTTTCAAATGCCGCTAACCGGCAGCCGCAGCCTGTGAAGCCGCGCCCGCCGCGTGAGTCTTGTGAACATTCGGCAGGAATGCGGCCAGCAGCCCGATCAGCGGCAGGAACGCGCAGATCTGGTAGATGCGGTCGATGCCAATATCGTCCGCGAGCTTGCCGAGCACGGCGGCGCCGACACTGCCCATGCCGAATGCCAGACCGAAAAACAGCCCCGCCACCGTGCCGGTACGCCCGGGCATCAGGTCCTGGGCGTAGACGATGATCGCGGGAAACGCCGACGAGAGGATCAGCCCGATGGGTATGGTGAGCACTGCGGTCCAGAAGAGATTGACGTACGGCAGAGCCAGGGTGAAAGGCAGCACGCCCAGGATCGATCCCCAGATGATGTACTTGGCTCCGAGGCGATCTCCCAGCGGGCCGCCGACGAAGCCACCAACCGCTGCGGACGCCAGGAACAGGAACAGGTGCAGCTGCGCGCTGCGCACCGACACGTGAAAATGCCCGATGAGATAGAACGTGTAGTAGCTGGTGATGCTCGCAAGATACACGTACTTGGAAAATATCAGCGCCATCAGCACCGTGACGCTCGTGATGACCTGGCGGCGCGGCACGGTGGAACGCAAGTGGCCCGCGGCAGCCTTCAGGCGCTTGATCCCGTGCGCCTTGTACCAGTGGCCGACGTGGAAAAGGACAAACATGCCGAGCATTGCCGCGAGTGAGAACCACGCCACGCTCGACTGCCCGTGCGGCAGCACGATGAAGGCGGCGAGCAGGGGGCCCGCGGAGGTGCCGAAGTTGCCGCCGACCTGGAACACCGACTGCGCCAGCCCATGCTTGCCGCCGGAGGCCATGCGGGCGACGCGCGAGGATTCGGGATGGAACACCGAGGAGCCGGTGCCGATGAGCCCCGCGGCGATGAGCAGCAGCGCGTAGCTGCCGGCGAATGCGAGCAGTACCAGTCCCACCAGAGTGAAACCCATGCCGACCGCGAGTGAATAAGGCCGGGGGCGGCGGTCGGCCATCGCCCCCACCAGTGGCTGCAGGAGCGACGCGGTGAACTGGAAGGTGAACGTCAGCAGTCCCACCTGACCGAAAGTGAGGTGATACGAGCTCTTGATCATCGGGTACAGCGCCGGCAGGAGCGACTGCATCATGTCGTTGAGCAGATGGCAGAAGCTGATGGCCACGAGAATGCTGACGGCGGTGCCCCCGGCTGCGCCAATGCGGCTCAAGGGGGTGGCTTGGGCGGGTACGGTTTCGCTCAACTCAGGCTCCCGGAAAGACGCCAATGTGCCGTAATTGCACTGCAAAGCCCATCTCTCTTACTGGGGGCTGCAGGCGGCGGCAGCTTCGGACCGGTGCTACCCGCCGCAGGCGCAGTTGCCCTACGATCGGCTCCTATGCAGGTGGCGACGATTGAGTAATTCCGAGGAGCCGGTTGGGAGCCTCGAGGTGGCGCTGGCGCACGCCACGCGGTTGCTCGGCAAGGATCCACAGCTCGCCGCCGAGCAGGCGCTGGAGATCCTCAAATCATTTCCCGCACACCCACGTGCACGGCTGATCCTCGGCGCGGCACGGCGCATCAGCGGCCAGACCCATGCGGCGCTCGAAGTCCTGGCGCCGCTCGCGCGACAACAGCCGCGGCTCGTAGCGGCGCAGCTGGAGTTGGGAATCGCGCTCGGGGAGGCCGGACGCCCCGTCGAGGCGTGCGCCGCGTTTCGACGTGCGCTGCTGCTGCATGCGGATTCGCCGGACGCCTGGCGACTGCTCGCCGATCAGCTGGATGCGCAGGGCGATTCGCACGGGGCGGATGACGCGCGGGCGCACTTCCTCAAGGCAGCAACAGGCGACCCGCGCCTGGCGCAAGCCGCCAGTGCGCTCGTCAAAAACGACCTGCCGCTCGCAGAGGCGTGCCTGCGCACTCACCTCAAGGCCTACCCGACCGACGTCGCGGCGCTGCGTATGCTGGCGGAGGTTGCCGCGCGGCTGCGCCGCTACCAGGATGCGCAGCAGCTGCTCGAACGCTGCCTCGAGCTCGCGCCGAGCTTCGATGCAGCGCGCCACAACTATGCCATGGTGCTCAACCGCCAGGGCAAGGCGGATCTGGCGCTGCCGCAGGTCGAGCGGCTGCTCGCCAGGGAGCCGCGTAACCCCGGCTATCGCAACCTGCACGCCGCGGTGCTCGCCCATCTCGGTGACTACGGCGCCTCGATGCGCACCTACGAGAGCGTGCTCAGGGAGTTTCCGCAGCAGCCGAAGGTGTGGCTGAGCTACGGGCATGCGCTGAAGACAGCCGGACAGCAGGCGGACAGCGTTGCGGCCTACCGGCGTGCGATCGCGCTCGAGGCGACGCTTGGCGAGGCGTGGTGGAGTCTCGCCAACCTCAAGACGTTTCATTTCTCGGAAGGCGACGTGGGCGCGCTGCGCGCCGCGCTGGCGCGCGGGCCGCTCGCGGATGAGGACCGGCTGCACTTCGAATTTGCGCTCGGCACGGCGCTGGAGGAGCGGGGCGTGTACGAGGAGTCGTTCGCCCATTACGCGCAAGGCAACGCGCTGCGTCGGGCGCTACAGCCCTACAGCGCCGAGGTGAACTCGGCCTTCGTACGCCGCTCGCAGGCGCTGTTCACCGGCGAGTTTTTTGCCGCGCGCGCCGCGGCCGGCGCGCAAAGCGCCGACCCGATTTTCGTCGTCGGGCTGCCGCGCTCCGGATCGACGCTGATCGAGCAGATTCTAGCCAGTCACTCCGGCGTCGAAGGCACCATGGAGCTGCCGGACATCCCGCTGATCGCCCGGCAGATCGCCCAGGGCGGTACGGACGCGGATGCGGACGCGGACGGCGCCTTTCTTGCCTCCGTCGCTGCGCTTGACCGGGAGCAGCTGCGTGAGCTGGGCGAGCGCTACCTGGCGCGCACGCGGCTCATGCGCAGGAGCTCGGCACCGTTCTTCGTGGACAAGATGCCAAACAACTGCCTGTATGTCGGCTTCATTCAATTGATCCTGCCCAATGCGAAGATCATCGACGCCCGGCGCCACCCGCTCGGCTGCGGCTTCTCCTGCTTCAAGCAGCACTTCGCGCGCGGCCAGAACTTCACCTACGCGCTCGGCGATCTCGGTCATTACTATCGTGACTACGTGCAGCTGATGGCCCATTTCGATGCCGTGCTGCCGGGGCGCGTGCACCGCGTGTTCTACGAAGCCGTGGTGACCGACACGGAGGCGCAGGTGCGGGCGCTGCTCGAGCATTGCGGGCTGCCCTTCGAGGCGCAGTGCCTGCGGTTCTACGAGAACGAGCGCGCCGTGCGCACCGCGAGCTCCGAGCAGGTGCGGCAACCCATCTTCGGCGACGCGCTTGAACACTGGCGACACTACGAACCCTGGCTCGGTCCGCTGAAGACGGCGCTGGGCCCGGTGCTCGACGCGTATCCGCACCTGCCGCGCTCGTTGTGAGCATCCAATCCCATCTTGAAAATCGAGCGGCTTCGAGTAGGCTTGTCCGCAGGGGATGCGGCGGGATCGCCACAAGCAATAACAAGCGGAAGGCTCAGCCATGACACGTAGTCGACGACGGAAACTGGCGCGCCAACAGGCGCGCGGGCGTCCGGTGCTTTGCAGGCGCAGCGTGCCTGTTGCGGTGGCGCTACTGGTGAGCGTGCCAGCGGCGTATGCGTCCGACGCCGGGGCGGAAGCCGCGGCAAACGCCGCCGAGAGCAGCAGTCTGCAGGAGGTCGTGGTGACCGCGCAGAAGCGCGTTGAGAACCTGCAGGACGTACCGATCAGCGTCCAGGTGTTCAATACCCAGACGCTTGACGAACTCGGCATCGTCAATCTCGATGACTACGTCAAGTACTCACCCAGCATTTCTTATGTGCGCGGCCAGGGCGAGGGCGGCAACGGCCAGCCAGGCAGCTCGCATATCTACATTCGCGGCGTGGTGAGCGGCGGTGACGGCAATCACTCCGGCTCGCAGCCAAGCGTTGGTGTCTATCTCGATGAGCAGCCGGTCACCACCATCGACGGCACCGTCGACGTTCATATTTATGACGTGCAGCGCATCGAGGTGCTGGAGGGACCCCAGGGCACGCTGTTCGGGGCGAGTTCCGAATCCGGCACCGTCCGCATCATCAGTAACAAACCCGACCCGACAAAATTCGCGGCGGGTTACGACCTGCAGGGCAACGATATCGACCACGGCGGCGCCGGCTACGAGGCCGAGGGCTTCGTCAACATTCCGCTGTCCTCTTTTGCCGCCATACGTCTGGTGGGATGGGATGAGCACGACGGCGGGTATATCAGCAACGTGGCCGGCACCAACCTCAACGCCTGCATCGTCAACGGCGTGCGCACGTTCCCGACCTGGAGCGGCCAGAATGACGCGTCCAATGCCAACTATCCCACGCCGTTACCCTGCCCGACGGTGGGCGTGATCGGCGCAGGTGCGATCACAAACGCGGCGTGGCTGAAGAATGACTACAACACGGTCGACACCAAAGGCGGTCGCGGGGCGCTCAAGATCGACGTCGGCGACAACTGGACGGTAACGCCCACCATCATGGCCCAGGATCTTACCACTGAAGGCTTCTTCGGCTACGACCCCGGCGTCGGCGACCTGCAAGTGGTGCATTTCGGCCCGGAGAACTCGGAGGATTCCTGGTACCAGACCGCACTCACCGTGGAGGGCAAGATCAGCAACTTCGACCTGGTGTACGCGACGGGTTACATGAAGCGCACCTCACACGCGGTCGCCGACTACAGCGACTACTCGGAGTTCTATGATCGGGTATACGGCTCGGGGGTCAACTGGGTCGGCAACAACGGCAAGCCGATCATGCCCGAGGAGTTCGTCATTGACGGCGGCTACTTCGAGAAGTGGAGTCACGAGTTGCGCGTGTCGACGCCTGCGGATGAGCCGGTCCGGGCGACCGTGGGTCTTTTCATCCAGCGCCAGCTGCACGATATCTGGCAGCTCTACACCATGCCGGGGTACGGCTACACGAGTGTGTACTCGCCGCCAGTTCCCGGTCCCAACGCATTTGCCGACTCGATTTCGGTTCCCGGCTTCCCGGGCGCAATCTGGCTGACCGACGAGCAGCGGGTCGACCGCGACCAGGCAGCGTTCGCGCAGGTCACCTGGGATATCAACGCGCAGTGGGCGCTTACCGGGGGCGAGCGCTATTACAGATACGACAATTCGCTCCTGGGGTTCTTTGGTTCCTCCCCCGCTTACCCCGTTCTTGGCAGCCCCTGTCCTGCTCCACCCTCGACCAAGTTCGCGCCCTGCACCGATCTCAACACCTCCGTCAGCGGCGACGGCACGGTTCCCAGAGTCAATCTGACTTACAAGCTCACGCCGGACCGCATGCTCTACGCCACCTACTCAAAGGGTTTCCGACCCGGTGGCGTTAACCGCGTGAGCGGGGCGCCGCCGTACGCGGCGGACTATCTGACGAACTACGAGATTGGCTGGAAGACGCAGTGGCTCGACCGTCGCCTGCGCTGGAATGGCGCGTTGTTCTGGGAGGACTGGAAGAACTTCCAGTTCTCCTTCCTCGTGCCCCCGAGCATCACGGCCATCGCCAACGGCGGCGACGCGCGCATCAAGGGCCTCGAGAACGAGCTGCAATGGGTGGCAACCGATCACCTGCTGCTCACCAGCAACCTCACCCTGCTTGATCCGGTGCTCACCACGAATTATTGCGGGATCTCAGGCGTGACGAGCTGTGCGAACCTGGTCACTCCCGAGCCGTTCCTGCCTGGCGGCCAGTGGGTCGGGCCACTGGCGCCGGCGGGCACCAACCTGCCGGTCGTGCCGAAGTTCAAGGGCAACATCGTCGCGCGCTACACCTTCGGTGCGATAAAGGAATTTGCACCGTTCGCGCAGGCCTCGTATGTCTACCAGACCCAGACGGCGCCGCAGCTGCGAGCGGACGTGACTGACATCCTCGGCATGCAGCCGGCCTACGGGCTGCTGGATCTGGCGGCCGGCTTCGATCGCGACAACACCAATGTGCAGCTGTACGTGAGCAACGCAACGGACAAGCGGGCGCAACTGTCGCGTTTCAGCCAGACCAATCCGGTTGCCGACAACCAGGTGTACATCATCCCGGCGCAGCCGCTGACTATCGGCATCAAGTTCGCACAGCGTTTCTAGCGCTGCTCCCCGGTGGCGGCGCGCTCTTTCAGGACGCAGGCGCTCACCCGGCTGCGCGCCGGCTTATGCGTGCTGCTGCTATTGCAGTGCGCCTGCCAGGACGCGGCGCTGCGGCCCGAGGCGCTGTCGTACGGCCGCTTCCGCACCCTGCACATCTACCGCCCGGCGGGCACGCCGGAGCGACTCGCACTCGTGCTATCCGGGGATCGTGGCTGGACACCATTCATCGGGTCACTGGCGCAGGAGCTTGCGGCCAGCGGCACCCTGGTCGCCGGCGTCGACATCGAGGACCTGCTGCAGAGCCTGGGGCGTGATCCGGCCAGCTGCGTGGCCCCAGGCGCCGAGCTGGCCGCACTCGCGCACTATCTGCAGCAGCGCTACCAGCTGACGCGCACCGCCCCGGTCCTGATCGGACATTCTGCCGGTGCGACTTTTGCCTACCTCGGACTCGCGCAATCGCCCGCCGGATCGTTCGCCGGCGCGCTGACACTTTCGTTCTGCGAGGACCTGGATCTGCTGAAGCCGCTGTGCCGCTCAGCCGCGGTGCAGTACCTGCCGCGCAGCGGCGGGGTGCGACTGCTGCCGGCCGCAACGCTGCCGGCACCGTGGGTCGCGCTGCACGGGCTCAATGACGAGGAGTGTCCGGCGCCCGCAGCGCGCAGCTTCGTCGCAGCGGTTGCCGGCGCGCGCTTCGTCGGCCTGCCGCAGGTCACGCACAGCTATCGCCGCATGGCGCGCTGGTGGCCGCAGTTCACGGCCGCCTACAGCGAGCTGCGCTGAGGCGCGGCCGCGCCTATTTCGGCTCGCTTCCGGGTTGTTGATCGGAAAGCGGGAACGATTGCACGCCACCCGCCGGCTGCGGTGCCGGGGCCGGGGCCGGGGCGGCTCCGGCAGGCGGCGCGCCCGCAGGTGCCTGGGCGGATGCCGAGCGCTGCTCGCCGGTGCTGGTAGCAACCGCGGCGAGGAAGCGATGCGCGCTCTGATCTTCGCTCGTGACGCTGCCGGACATGATGTCGGCCGCGAGGACGCCGGGCTTGTTGTAGAACGCGGCATCCGCGCTGTCATCGATGTTCACGGTGCCGCCGTCGAGGGCGAGGCCGATGAACGCGCCGCGCGTGCGTGAATAGGAGTACACCTCGGCCTTGAAAGCCGCATCGGTGCCCGCCGATGCCTGTCGGCCCACAGGACCTGCGGCGACCGATGCATCCGCGCCGAGAGTGACCTTGCCGCCGCTGATCCCTTCGATGCCCTTGGGCGTGGTGAACACCAGCACGATATCCGTGGACTGCACACCCCACTGCAACCCGAAGCTGCCGCCAGTCATGGTAACGAACACCGGGTCGCAGAAGCGTCCGTCCTTGCCGCGCACGACGAGAACCCCATGTCCGCGCCGGCCGCCCAGGAACCAGGCCACCTTGGTGACATCGGGAATGACCGCGATCGCGTAGGCGCGTTCGAGCAGCCGTTGGGGTATCGCCTCGTCGCGGGCACCGCTGAGTTCTTCGAGAACCTGTGAGGCGGTCAGAAGTCGTCCCTGCTCACGCGCCTGGGCGTGCACGCTGGCTGCGGCGCCCGCGAAAATCACGGCGGCGAGCAGGGTGAAAAGAGAGGTACGGGTGCGCATGACTGAACATCCCCTTGGCGTACGTGGACTGTCGCTGCCTGCCGACACTCGCGCGCACGGGCAATGAGCGAACCTGGACGGAAGCTTAACTCACTCGCAATCCGGATGCGCGCCGTCAAAGCCGCGGGCTTAAGGAAGCCCCTGCCGCGGGGGACTGCGGCTAAAACCAGATCGAGGCGAATACCTGGAAGATGTTCGCATTGAGCTTGTACAAGGGCTCGTTGCCGGCGCCGTACACGTCGGCCAGCAGGGCGTTACGGAAATCGCTGTAGTCCACCGTCAGGTGCTCGACGCGCACGTTGAAAGTGCTCTTGTTGATCCACGGCGCGCTCAGCACGTGAAACTCGTAAGACGCCCCGACCCCCACGGTGTAGTCGTCGAAGGCGGCGAGCTCGCGGTCACGCGCCATGAAATTCTGGTAATCGGCCCGCGGGAAGAGGTCACTGTAAAAGTCGGCATGGGTCTGCTTGTAGAAGCGCAGGCTGCCGTCGAAGATCCAGTGCTTCCAGGCCGGGTGGGTGTAGTCGAACTCGAGGGTGTGCCCGACGACACCCCAGGTGTCGGTGTAGAAGCGGTACTCCGCGGTGAGCGCCGCGCGGTAGGGCAGGTAGTATTTCAGCTGCGCCGAGGCGGCGCTGCTGGTGCGGGTGTTGGGATACACCTGGGGCGCGAGCGTGAAGCCGTTAGCCGTGCCCGGCGAGAGATAGCGGATCTCGCGGTACGGGTTGGCGAGGTAGCCCTCGTCGGTGAGCAGCTCGTAGTTGAGGCCGAGAATCATGTTGCGCGTCAGGATCTGGCTCAACGACAGCGAGTAGCCGTGGTGGTCGGCGCGCTCGTGGAAGCTCGGGTCGTTGATGATCTGTGGGCACTCGGTACCGGTAGGATGTGCCGGCAATGCCGGGTTGCACTCGTCCCGGTAGACGTTATCCCAGCCGCGCTTATAGCCCATGGTGACCGTGGTGAGATCGCCGAACATGTCCTGGCTCACCGAGTAGAAGGTGGTGTCCGCGATGTAATCCGGCTCCCTGCTGTGGATGTAGCCGACGCTGTAAGTAGTCTTGCCGTGCTGGTAGTCGGCGCCGACGTTCTCCTGCTTGCGTATCTCGTGGTAGGGGCTCGCCGAGAGTTTCACATCGATCGAGGCGCTCGAGATCATGTCCTCGTAGTAGCCGGCCGACAGGGATAGGTTGTCGGTGACTTTCTTGCGCACCAGCAGCTCCGGGCCTTGCACGGTGATGTCGCCGCCGTTATAGAGGTGGTACATGACATCGGCGCGGTCGTCGGGAAGCACACCGGCCAGAACCGGGGCGGTGATCACGAGCATCGCCACCAGCGTGCGCGCGAACGGGCTCAATCCGGGGTCCGGGCGCGTACACCCAGACGGCCCCCCCACGCCGTTCAGTTGCATCCGCAGCCGCCGCCGACCGCACCGGTGCCGCCGTGGGAACCCTCGCGGGTCTCGAACACGTGTTCGAGGTAGATGCTCGAGACCGGATCGCGGTCGAAGGACATGATGGGGTCGGCGAAGTGCTCGCGCTCGTAGGGTTTCACCCAGGGAGCCGGCGCCGCGCACCCGGCGAGCGCGCCCAGCAGCAACGCCACGGACAGGGCGCGTAGCACCTTCACCACCTTGAACTCCTCATGCGCGCCTCCCGAAGACCGCTGCCCGCCTATTCGCGGATCAGCGTGCGGATGCTGTCGAGATACTCGTTCTCGTCGCCGGGCACGTAGCCGCGGTGGATAAACCGCACCTTGCCGGTACGATCGATGATGACGGTGCTCGGCATGCCGGGCACATCATACAGCTTGCTGACCTTGCTCTCCGTATCGTAAAGGATGGGAAAGCTCACCGGCGTTTCCTTGAGCCACTTGTCGGCGGCCTGCGAATCCGGTTCGACGTTCACACCGAGCAGCGTGAAGCCGAGCTTGTTGTACTTTTTGTAAATGCTTTCGAGCAACGGCATTTCCTGGCGGCACGGCCCGCACCAGCTCGCCCAGAAATTGATCATCACCACCTGGCCCTTGTACTGCGCGAGGCTCACGTTCTGTCCGCCGCGTGCGCCGAGGCTGAACGACGGCGCCGGGGCGTTCGGCACTGCCGCCAGTGCCGGTACGGACAGGACCAGGGCGGCCGCGATGGCTGCGATTCGGTTGCTCATGTACGTTCCTCTGTCAGAAAAATACGGTCGTGCCGATTCGCGCCTCGATGTTGTTGGTGAGCTTGGCGGTACCGAGAATGCTCGACTGGAACACACGATCCTGCACCGTGATGTGCACCGCCAGCCAATCCTTCGGCACCACGCGGTAGCCGGCGCCGAAGTTCACAGTGAACTTCGTATCGCCGGCGAAGTCGGTGCTGCCGATACCGCCGAGAAGGTAAAAGGCGCTCGTCATGGCGCGGCCACGACCGATAAAGGCCTCGCCAGGCAGGAAGTTGTAGCCCAGCGAGAGATCGTAATACGTGAAGCGCCTCTCAGACCCGGTAAGCAGCTGGATGCCCGAGAGCGTTTCGAAACTGGTGAGGCCGCCGGTCGAGCGGCCGAGCTCGCCCTGAAAGAAGAAATCCTCGGTGATGTGGTAGGCGGCGGTGAGCCCGTAGACCGGATTGGTGCCGAAGTCCTCGATGGACAGCATGCCGTAATCCAGACCCAGCTCGATGTTGGAGCTCTTGATGCGCGGTACCGTGATCTGGCGGCGCGCCACCTCCGGGTCGATGACGCGCGGCGGCGTCGTGTCATCCGGCTGCTGGTCGCCGGTAGACTGTGAGCCGCCGCTGGCGGCCTGCTGGCGCTGGGCACGCTGGTGGTACCAGTTGCTCACCGAGGCGCACCCGGGGAGGGTTGCCAGCGCCGCCGTCAGAAGAAGAATGCGAATCCCATTTTCCATTCGTCAGCCTCCTCGTTCTCGTTGCGCTTGGTGAATATATAGTGGGCCTTGTACTCCGCGCGCAGGAAAAACCGCCGCGTGAGGTAGTAGCGGATGCCGCCGCCGACGTAGGCCGATTGCTCAGTGCGGACCAGCGGCTGTACCAGTGTGGCCTTCGGCTCGGTGTGCACGAGGCCCACGCCGAGGGTAAGGAACGGCGACCAGCGTGCCTCGGGCGCGATCACGTGCGTCAGCCCGATGTCGCCGGTCTCACCGTTGGAGTAGCGGCCGAGAAACTGCCCGAGCGC
>PMHN01000089.1 GCA_003156695.1 Gammaproteobacteria bacterium | reverse complement strand
CAGGCACGAGTAGAAGCGGTGGTACGGATCGCGCCGCGCCAGCAGGCGCACCGTGTGCCGCTCGTAGAGGTTGACTACACCGCGCACGATGCGCACCAGGTCGGCAACGCTCGCCTGGAACAGCTCATCGCGCGGGTAGGTTTCCAGAACGTTGAGCACCGCCTTGCCGTCGTGGCTGATGGGATCGAGGCCGAACTGCTCGATCACGCGCGCAACTTTCTCGCGCAGCACGGGAATATCGCGCGGACTGCCGTGGTACGCGGTCGAAACCCACAGGCCGAGGAAGCGGTGTTCGCCGTCGACGTTACCGCGGCTGTCGAAGGTCTTGACGCCGACGTAGTCGAGGTACTCACCGCGATGCACGGTAGCGGTCGAGTTCGCCTTGGTGATGACGAGCAGCTCCGCGGCGCGTGCCCGCGCGCGCAGATCCCCGCGCATTACGGTCGAGGCCAGCGGCTGCTGCCGCTGGTGCCGGTAGTCGCCGAGAATGCCCAGTCCCGAGCGCGCGTCCGGCACCAGCCGGTCCTCGCTGCGACCGCGCTCCAGGCGGTAGCGCCGGTAGCCAAGGAATACGAAGTGCTGCGCCTCCATCCATTCGAGCAGGTGGCGTGCCTCACTCACCTCGGTGGCCGGCAGGCCCGGCGGATCGTTCTCGAGCGTGGCGATGATCGCGCGCATCCGCTCGCGCATCGCCGCCCAGTCCGCGACGCTGATGCGCACATCCGCGAGCGTTGCCTCGAGGTCGTGCTGCAACGCCGCCAGCCGCGCGGGGTCCACGATGCGGTCGACTTCGAACAGTTGCCAGGACTCAGCGTGCGCGGGGTGCTTGCCGTTGGCGCCGATGTCGATGAGCCGTCCACGGCCGTCACGCCGCACCTGCAGCACCGGGTGCACGATCAGGTGCACGGCGCACTCCGCACGCCCGAGCGCCATGCCGATGGAATCGACCAGGAACGGCATGTCGTCCGTGACCGTGAGCACCAGCGTGTGGGCGGACTCGAAGCCGTCGACACCTCGGTCCGGGTTGAAAACTCGCACCCGCGTGCCGCCGGGCACGCGGCGCGCCGCGAGTGCCAGGTGTGCGAGTGCCGCCTGCGCCAGGTGCGCAGGTTCACGCGCCGCGAGATCCTCCTCGGCGACCCCGCGGAAGTAGCTGCGCAGGAATCCCTGTGTGAGACGCGCGCGTCCGCCGCCGCCCCGGGCCGCACGCGCGATGCGCTCGATCAGCGCGACGCGCGCGGCGGGAATGCTGCGTAGGAGACGATTTTCTTCAGGGGCGACTTGCGCATGCATGGCGGCGCGCGATTATACATGCCGGGAGTGACGTGCTGCGTGCGCGTCAGGATCGGGCGTCCCGGGCCGCCCCGCGGGCCTATAATGCCGGGTGTTACTGTGGCCGCACGGCTGAGCTTTCCCAGGTGAATTCATGAACGACCTGCACGCTAATCCCATGGGGACGGACGGCTTCGAGTTCGTCGAATACACCGCACCGGATCCGCAGTTGCTGCGCACCCTGTTTGAGCGGCTGGGCTTTCCGGCCGTCGCCCGGCACCGCTCGAAGAATGTGACCCTGCACCGCCAGGGTGGCATCAACTTCATCATTAACGCCGAAAGCGCCTCCTTCGCGCAGGGCTTTGCGCGCGCCCACGGACCGTCGGCGTGTGCCATGGCGTTCCGCGTGCGTGACGCGGCCTACGCATACCGGCGCGCGCTGGAGCTCGGTGCGAAACCCGGTCCGCAAAGTGCCGGCCCCATGGAACTGAACATTCCATGCATCGAGGGTATTGGCGGCTCGCTCATTTACCTTGTCGACCTGTACGGAGAGCGCTCGATCTACGACGTGGATTTCCGCCCCGTGGACGGCGGCGCGGCCCCGGAGGGCGCGGGCCTTACGCTCATCGACCACCTCACCCACAACGTGGGCCGCGGGCGGATGGATGTGTGGGCCGGCTTCTACGAGAAGCTGTTCAACTTCCGCGAGATCCGCTACTTCGACATCGAGGGCAAGCACACGGGCCTGCTGTCGCGCGCCATGACCAGCCCCTGCGGCAAGATCCGCATCCCGATCAATGAGTCGCAGGACGACAAGAGCCAGATCGAGGAGTACCTGCGCGAGTATCACGGCGAGGGTATCCAGCACATCGCGCTCGCCAGCGGCGATATCTACCGCACCGTGGATGTGCTGCGGCGACACGGCGTGGCATTCCAGGACAGTCCCGACACTTACTATGAGGGGGTTGCCGGGCGCGTCCCCGGTCACCGCGAATCGCTCGAAGAGCTGAGCAAGCGGCGCATCCTCATCGATGGCAACCCCGAGAAGGGCGAGGGGGTGCTGCTGCAGATATTCACCCAGAATGTCATCGGCCCGATTTTCTTCGAGATCATCCAGAGGAAGGGCAACGAGGGGTTCGGCGAGGGCAATTTCCGCGCCCTGTTCGAATCCATCGAGCAGGATCAGATACGGCGCGGGGTGCTGTAGCCAGCGGAACTGGCCTGCCATGCGCGCGCAAAAGCCACGCCTTTTGCCCGNNAGCCAATCAGGCAAGGTGCTCGCGCGCGAGGTATTCGGCGCTCTGCATTTCGGTGAGCCGGCTCGTGGTGCGCGCGAATGCCGCGCGCAACCGCTCGCCCTGGTAGAGCCCGGCGGCCGGTGCGTGGGCCGACACGATCAGGTTGACGTTGTGGTCGTAGAACTCATCGATGAGTGCTATGAAGCGCCGCGCCTCATCGTCGCGCGTGGGGCCCATCACCGGCACGCCGGCGAGAATCACCGACTGGTAATCGCGCGCGATCTCGATGTAGTCCTCCTGGCTGCGCGGTCCTGAGCACAGCGCGGCAAACTCAAACCACACCGCGCCGCCGCCGCTCTTGACGATCGGGATGCTCCTGCCGTTGATCTCGATGGCGCCGCCCGCGTGCACTCCGTGATCGGCAAGGCCTGCGAAGACGGACGTCAGGCGCGCAGCAGTATCGGTGGCGCCGGCCGCGAGCCAGGTGCCGGCCTGGGTAAGGTGCCGCAGCCGATGGTCGGTAGCGCCGTCGAGCCTGAACACCTGCAGGTTGCTCTCGAGCAGATCGATCGCAGGCAGAAAGCGCTGGCGCTGCAGCCCGTCGCGGTACAACTCGGCTGGTGGTGTGTTGGATGTGGTTACGAGCGTTACGCCGCGGCGGAACAGGCCCTCGAAGAGGCCGGCGAGGATCATGGCGTCGCCGATGTCCGCCACATACAGCTCATCGAGGCACAGCAGGCGGACCTCACGCGCGAGGCTCGCCGCGACTGCATCCAGCGGCGAGCGCTGCTGCCTCAGGCGCGTAAGTTCCGCGTGCACGTCGTGCATGAAGCGGTGGAAGTGCCGGCGGCGGCGCTGCGGCAGGGGCAGCGAGTCGAAGAACAGATCCATCAGCCAGGTCTTGCCGCGACCGACGCCGCCCCACAGGTACAGGCCGCGCACCGGCGCGCGTGCGGCGTGCCCCGTCAGGGCGCCGAGCCAGCGCGACACACGTGTTTTCGGGGTGCGCGCCGCGCTCAGCAGGCGGCGGCGCAGGTCATCGAGCTGCGCCACGGCCGCCAGCTGCGCAGGGTCGGCAACGAAGCCGCGCTCCAGCACCTGCTCCTCGTACAGCTGCCGCAGGCTCACTGCCGCGGGCGGCGTCTGGCACAGCGCGCCGGCGGCGCTCGGGGGTAGGTCGCCCATGCTCAAAGCGACTGGNNAGGCCTTGCAGTGCACGCAGTTCGCGGCGTTGATCTGCAGACGGCGGCCGCCGTGCCCGTCGTCGACCATCTCGTAAACGCCCGCCGGGCAGAAACGCTCGCAGGGGTTGCCGAACTCACGCGCGCAGCGATCGGCGCAGATGCTGGTGTCCGCCACCTTCAGGTGCACTGGCTGGCTCTCGTCGTGCGAGTTGCCGGCGAAGAACACGAACGATACGCGATCGCGCGGCGGCAGCGTGCGCTCTACCCAATGGCGATCCGGTGAGTGGTACTCATCAAGCTTCGCCAGCCGCGACCAGTCGGCGGTGTTCCTGAGCGTCCAGGGCGATTTTCCCCGGGTCAGCATTTCCCAGGCGGAGTTGACGAGCCCCAGCCACAGGCCGCGCTTGAACGCCGGCTTGAAATTGCGCACGCGCTTGAGCTCCTGCCCACCGGCGGAAGCGCGCCAGCGCGCATCGAAGCCGCGGCTGTCGCCGGTTTCCGCGAGCTGCTCGCCGGCCAGCGTTCCGGAGCGGATCGCCTGGTGCACGCCCTTGATCTTGGCGAAATTCAGCGTGCCGCCCGCGTCGCCGACGAGCATCGCGCCCGGCATTTCCAGCGTCGGCGTCGATTGCCAGCCGCCGGCTNNCCGCCGGCGGCGATGGCGCGCGCCCCGGCCGAGACGATCTCCCCACCCTCGAGGAGCGGTTTGACGCTCGGATGGTTCTTGTATTGCTGGAACGCTTCGAAGGGCTGCAGGCGCGGGTCCCGGTAGTCGAGACCCACGATGTAACCGACATACACGCGATCGTTATCGAGGTGATACAGAAAGCTGCCCGCGTAGGTGTGCGCGTCCGCGGGCCAGCCGAGCCCGTGCTCGATGCGTCCCGGCTGCACGCGCCCGGGTGGCAGCTGCCACAGCTCCTTGTAGCCGAGGGCGAAGGTCTGCGGGCAGTGCCCGCGGTCGAGCGCGAACTTCGCGATCAGTTGTTTTGAGACCGACCCCCGGCATCCTTCGGCCAGCACCGTGACGGGCGCGTGAATTTCCACCCCGGGGGTGAAGCTCGGGCCGGGCGCTCCGTCTTTTCCCAGTCCCATGTCGCCGATGCGCACGCCCCGGACCCGCCCGGCCTCGTCAAAGAGTGCTTCGGCGGCGGCAAAGCCCGCAAAGACTTCGACACCCAGGCTTTCGGCCTTTTGCGCCAGCCACGCCGTGAGCTGCCCGAGAGAGATGATGAAGTTGCCGTGATTGTTGAACGGCGTGCTGTAGGTCATCGACGCCGGCAGCAGCCTGACCAGGAAATCCGGCACCAGCCGGAATGAGCCGCCGCGGGTGAGAATGCGGAAATCATCCTCGGCCGCCGGCACTTTCATGCCGGTATATTCGGCTGCCCAGCCGGGCAGCAGCTGCTCGAGCGGCCCGGGCTCAAGCACCGCGCCCGAGAGGGAGTGGGCGCCTACCGCCGAGGCTTTTTCGAGCACGCACACGTTGCTGGCGGGCTTGAGTTGCTTCAGGCGAATCGCGCAGGCGAGCCCCGCGGGGCCCGCGCCCACAATGACGACGTCGTATTGCATGACGTCGCGCTGGATGGCGCCGCTGGCGGTGCTTGCGTCGGTCACGGCGGAGCGCCTATTTCGGTTGCATGCGTATCGCGCCATCCAGCCGGATGGTCTCGCCGTTCAGCATCGTGATCTCGAGCACGCTTGCCACCAGCTGCGCGAACTCCTCCGGGCGCCCGAGACGTGCCGGGAAGGGCACTTGCGCCGCCAGCGAGTCCTGCACGTCCTGGGGCATGCCGTCCATCATCGGTGTATGGAAAATTCCGGGCGCGATGGAGACGCAGCGGATGCCGAAGCGCGCCAGCTCGCGGGCGATCGGCAGCGTCATGCCGG
>PMHN01000073.1 GCA_003156695.1 Gammaproteobacteria bacterium | reverse complement strand
CTCAAATATCGTCCTACAGACTAGCCTTCTCACACGCCCAAGAGGCGGTAGGGAGAAGGTCATGAAATTGCTGCACATAGATTCCAGTATCCAGGGCGAAGGCTCCGCGAGCCGGACTCTTACGCGCCAGATCGTCGCGCGCTGGAAGGCCGCGCGGCCGGATGTGCAGGTGACCTACCGGGATCTTGCGGCGCAGGAACTCCCGCACCTGTCGCAAGAGGCACTGAGTGGGGTGGATGAACTGGAGGCGGCACGCAATGCGGCAACGCTGGAGGAATTCCTGGCCGCAGACGTCGTGGTGATCGGCGCCCCGATGTATAACTTCAGCATCCCCTCGCAACTCAAAGCATGGATCGACCGGATCACCGTCAAGGGCAGGACCTTCCGTTATACCGAGACGGGGCCTCTTGGACTCGCAGGCGGCAAGGATGTGATCGTTGCTGTGTCGCGCGGCGGTGTGTACGCGCCGAACGCGCCCGGCGAATTCGGCGAGTCCTACCTTAAGTTCCTGTTCGGCTTCCTTGGCATCAGGAACGTGGCGTTCGTGCGTGCCGAGGGCCTGGGGCTTTCGCCGCAACATCGCGAAGCGGGCATCCGCGCGGCGCTGGCCGCGATCGCAACACCGGCGGCACAGGCAGCCTGAAGGCGCAGCAGTTGATAGCGGCCGTGGCCGCCCCCATTTTCAACATATGCTTTCATCATTTTTAAGGGGTATGACATGACCAACACCAACCTCGCGAGCCGCTCAGTAAAGCGTGTCGTCAAGGGAATGCCGACCTCGGATGGCGCCGGGGTGAAGCTCACGCGTGTCATCGGCCAGCCGCAACTTCCCGATCTTGATCCGTTCCTCATGCTCGATGAGTTCGGCACCGACAAGGCCGAGGACTACATCGCGGGCTTCCCCGACCACCCGCATCGCGGCTTCGAAACGGTGACCTACATGCTCGATGGGCGCATGCGCCACCGCGACAACCATGGCAACGAGGGCGTGCTCGTCCCGGGGAGCGTGCAGTGGATGACCGCGGGCCGCGGCCTGGTGCACTCGGAAATGCCCGAGCAGCAGGAGGGCCGCATGCGCGGCTTCCAGCTGTGGCTGAACCTGCCGGCACGCGACAAGATGACGGCGCCGAAGTACCAGGAGTTTGGCCCGGAGCGCATCCCGGTCACGACTCCCGCCGTCGGCGTCACCGCCAAGATCATCGCCGGCCAGGTGGCAGGCATCGCAGGACCCATTCTGCAGCCGGCTACCGACCCCACGTACCTGGATCTTGGCCTCGAGCCGGGAGCCGAGTTCGTGCAGTCGTTGCCGCCTGACTACGCAGCGTTTCTGTACGTTTTCGAAGGGACACTGCAGGTTGGCACCGATCCGGGCGCGAGCCTGGTGCGCGCCCACGAGCTCGCGGTCCTGAGTGAAGGCGCAGAAATCCGGCTCAAGGGGCTGACGGCGGGTGCCGATGGCAAGCGCGCGCGCGCCATCCTGGTTGCGGGGCGTCCGCTGCGTGAGCCGGTCGCCAAGTACGGGCCGTTCGTGATGAACACGCGTGAGGAGCTGCAGCAGGCGTTCAGCGACTTTCAGGACGGGAAATTCTAGGTAACCCTGGCGACGCCGGTGCAGGACGCCCTGCGGCGGGCGGATGGCTTCGTCCTACCGCGGCGGCGTGAACCCATAGCGCGCGAAAAGCGCCCGCGCCTCATCGCTCACAAGAAACTCCAGGAATCCGGATGCCTGCGGCCGCGCGCCGGCGGTCGCGGCAGCCGGATAGATGATGGGCGGGTGAGTGTCTGCCGGAAACGTATCCACCACGCGCACACGCTTCTCGGCCAGCGCGTCGGTGCGGTACACGATGCCGAGTGCCGCCTCTCCCCGCGCCACGTATTCGAGTGCCGTGCGCACGTTTTCGGCGCGCACCAGGCGCGGCGCCACGCTATCCCACACGCCCAGCTGCGTAAGCGCAGCGCGTGCGTATTGGCCAACCGGCACTGAATCCGGATCCCCGGTTGCGAGCCGCCCGCCGCCCAATGTCCCGGCGAGATCGAAACGCGGCGCGATCGTGAGGTGTACAGTGCTGTCGAGCGGTGCGATGAGCACCAGTGAGTTCCCCAGCACGTCACGGCGTGAACCGCGCTTGAGCAGGTCGCGCTTCTCAAGATAATCCATCCATCCGAGGTCGGCGGAAAAGAACACATCCGCCGGTGCTCCGGCCTCAATCTGCTTTGCGAGTACCGAGCTGGCGGCGAACGATGCGCGCACCCCGATATGCGTTCGGGCGGTGAAGGCACCGTCCACCGCCCCGAGTGCATCGGTCAGCGATGCCGCGGCAAACACCAGCAGGGTTGTGGGATCCTGCCCAGGCGCGCCTGGGCCGTCGGCCGCCAGTACGGGCATCTCGGGCGCGGGCGCGGTGGTCACAGCAGCGCCCGCGGCGACTGCCGCCCCGGCAATTCCACAGGCACAAAGCGCACCGAGTACCCTCAGGACGAGGACTTCACGGACTTGCGAGCTGAGCATCAACCCCTCCTTTGCAGCAGGAACAGCGGAAAACACCTTGTCAAGGATCGGCGTCGCAACCGCCGCGCTTATCTTAAGCCGTGACGCCGACGTCGAAGTGCTACTTGCGCCTACGGCGCCCCCCGACCAGCACGGCAGAATGCCCGGATGCACTCGCCTCGCGCACCGACGGCGCCAGGAAACTGATTTGGCCATGACGGGTCACAGGCCGCCCTATCGCATCGCCAACCGTCACGGGCGGCGTGCGATCCTCGCGCCGCTCATGGGCGTAGTGGGCTTCCTGTGTCTGGCGCGCATGGCGAACGCGGCCCCAGAGCCAGCCAGCGGTGTTACCGCATCGGCTACCGGGCCCGCGGGCGTCGCGGACCTGGTCGCGGAGAGCACCGCGGACGGTGCCCCGGATAGCGCCAGTTCCGGCGCAGGTCCGGCACGCAGGTACGCGCCCGCACCGATCGCAGGGATCCCCGCGCCCGCTGATCTTGAGGCCGCCGGCGCGGTGATCGGCGAGATCGTCATCGACAACCAGAACATCTTCAACCTCGAGGATCCTAAGGACAACACCAGCCTCTTCCGGCTTGCGGACCGGCTGCATTTGAGAACCCACGAGAACGTCATTCGACATCAGCTGCTCTTCAAGTCCGGTCAGCGTTATTCGAGGCGGGTGATCGACGAGTCCGAGCGCATTCTGCGGGCCGACGGCTATTTCTACGACGCCTGGATCCAGGAGACCCACTACCACGATGGCAAGGTAGACCTGCGCGTCACGACACGCGACGTGTGGACGCTCAATCCGGGCTTCGACTACTCGCGCAGCGGCGGCACCAACTCCACAGGTGCGCAGATCGAAGACACCAACATCCTGGGCACCGGCGCCGACGTGGAAGTGTCGCACTCCGAAAATGTCGATCGCACCGAGAATCAGCTGCAGGTGAGCGATCAGCACGCCTTTGGCAGCTGGACGTCGTATGGCCTCAACTATGCGGACTTAAGTGACGGGCGGCTGCGCGAACTCACGGTCCAGCAGCCGTTTTACTCGCTGGAAACGCGCTGGGCGGCCGGGGTGTATGGACTCAATGATCTGCAGACCGACTCGCTCTACGACCGCGGCCAGATCATCGACCAGTTCCAGGACCTGCATCAGGGGGCGCAGTTTTACGGCGGCTGGTCGCAGGGTCTGCAAAACGGCTGGGTGCAGCGCTGGAGCACCGGGGTGACGTATGACGAGCATCTCTTTAGCCCGGTAGACACCTGGACCGGGGTGAGCGCGATCCCGGACGACCGGCGCTTCCTGTATCCCTGGGTCCAGTACGACCTGGTGCAGGACGACTTTCTCAAGCTGTGGAATCACGACGAGATTGCGCGCACCGAGGATTTTTATCTGGGCACCGCGGTGAGCGTACGCGCGGGTTGGGCAAACTCGGCGGTCGGTTCGAGCCAGACTGCGCTCATCTTCCAGAGTTCTGCGTCACGCGGCTTTCGCGAGGGCGGCTCGACGCTGCTGCTCTACTGGGATTTCTCGGGCCGGGTCACCAATAACGTTCTTTACAACGGCGTCATGGACGGAACCGTCCGCTACTACGTCGAGCAGAGCAAGAACTGGCTGTTTTTTACCACCCTGACCGGCACCAAGGGCTGGCGCCTGGACCTGGACGACCAGATCCTGCTCGGCGGCGACAACGGGCTGCGCGGTTATCCGCTGCGTTACCAGGACGGTACGGCGCGCGCGCTGTTCACCGTCGAGCAGCGCTATTTCACCGACTGGTATCCGTTCCGGCTGTTTCGGGTTGGCGCCGCGGTCTTTCTCGATACGGGACGCACTTGGGGAAACCCGCCGCTCGCGGCCCCGAGCCTCGGGCAACTGACGGACGCGGGCTTCGGCCTGCGCTTCGGCAATGCCCGCACAGCCTTTGGGAACGTGGTGCACGTCGATCTGGCCTTCCCCTTTAACGCCGGCGCCAGCATCAACAAGGTGCAGCTTCTGGTGCAGACGGAAAAGAGCTTCTGAATCGCTACGGCGCGCGCCGAAAGGCNNCGCTACGGCGCGCTGCAAAGCGCGGCGTCAGTGAAGTGAGGTCAGCGCTTCAGACCGGCAGCGGGCGGTGGTGCGGATCCAGGCTTGGGCGGCGGCGCGCCCTGGGGCACGGGAGCCTGCGGCGGCAGGATCTCCACAGAGAACGTGAAGGTGCGCTTCTCGGTGCCCTGCAGCGCACCCACGCCGACGACCTGGCGTGCGACCTCCTCGCCCCGGTCATTGCGCACCGCAATGACAACGAAATACTCCCAGGGCTCCTCGCGCGGCGGGTGTTGAATCACCCCTTCCACGCGCAGCGCTGAGCTGGCCGCCACCTGGCGCTTCGCCGCTTCCTGGTCGAAGCGCAGGTGGTGCAGACAGCCCGGACAGATGCTCAGGCTTTCGAGAATCGTCGCCTTGCAGTGCGGACAGGCGCGCGTCTTGCCCGGGGTCATCGGGCGAGAGGCAACGCTCATGCGTTACCGAAGCCCTTGGTCTCGCTCTTGGCGCGGGTCTCGCCCTCGTAGCCGAACTCGACCTGGCCGCGCATGCGCGATCCCGCCGCGACGGTAAGAGAGCCAGCCTTGACGTCGCCGTTGATGACGCCGGTTTCGAGCAGCTCCACCCGCTTGGCGTTCTCGATGTTGCCAATGAGTTCGCCACCCACGCTGACCACGCTCGCCTTGACGTGGCCCTCGAGGCGCGCGCCGGCGTCGAGGCTGACGTTGCCTTCCACGGCGACGTCACCCTTGAAACGGCCAGCAATGCGCACGTGTCCCGTGCCCACGATCTTGCCCTCGATGGTGAGGTCGGAGGAAATGTGTGATTCCTTCATGTCGGCGCGCGGCGCCGGGCGGCGGCTGGTATCCGGGGTCAGCGGCGCCACGTTGGTCTTCTCAGGTTCCCGCGTGTGCAGCGGCGCGGGGGCAACCCCCGGGCTGGTCGGGGCGGGCACGGTTCCGGTATTCGAGTCTTTCCAAAGCGCCATGGCTGGTCCCTGTGGTAATTGAGCGGTGAAAGTTACCTGTCGATCGNNGTAATTGAGCGGTGAAACTTACCTGCCGATCCGTCGCCGGGCCAGTGTCTCCTTGCGCAGACAAGCGGCTGCCAAGGTAGAGTTAACGACCGGAACGGACCGACACCGGAGCCGAGTGTAGTCCGGTGCGGGTGTCATAAGTATGTCCGGACTCTCAATCTGGAGGGTGCGCGTCTGAAAGTCCGCCCATCGCAGGAGCCAGAGTAAGCCCTTGAGCCAGAGAAATATCCACCTGATCGCCGCCGCACGGCCAAACTTCATGAAGGTGGCGCCCCTGTACCACGCGCTGGCGGATGGAGCCTGGTGCAGCCCACGCATCGTGCACACCGGCCAGCACTACGACACGAGCATGTCGGACGCGTTCTTCCGTGACCTGCGCCTCCCGGAGCCCGCCCACACCCTCGAGATCGGCAGCGGCACCCACGCCGAGCAGACCGGGCGCACCATGATTGCGTATGAAGGTGTCTGCCACCGCGACCGCCCGGACGCGATCGTGGTCGTGGGCGATGTCAACGCAACCGCCGCCTGCGCGATGGTCGGGGCGAAGCTATGGATCCCGGTAGTGCACCTGGAGGCGGGCTTACGCAGCCGCGACCGCCGGATGCCGGAGGAGATCAATCGTCTGGTCACGGATGCGCTTGCGGATCTGCTGTGGACCCCCTCGCTGGACGCCAACGCGAACCTGCTCGCCGAGGGCATCCCTGCGCAGAAGATTGAGTGCATCGGCAACATCATGATCGACTCCTTCGAGATGCTGCGCGCCAAAATTGCGGCCGCGGACACCCGCGGGCGCCTCGCGCTCGGGACCGCCCCGTTCGCGGTGGTGACCCTTCACCGCCCCTCCAATGTCGATGCCCGCGACAAGCTCGCCGAACTGGTGCAGGCGCTGGTGCAGGTGTCGCGCGAACTGACGGTCGTGTTTGCCATCCATCCGCGCACGCGCAAGCGCCTTGAGGACTTTGGACTGCTCACCGCCATTACCGGGACGCCGGCCATTCGCGTGACCGAACCGTTGAGTTACATACAGTTCATGAACCTCGTCAGCCACTGCGCCATCGCCATTACCGACTCCGGCGGCGTGCAGGAGGAAACCACGTACCTTGGCGTACCGTGCGCGACCTTGCGCGAGAACACCGAAAGGCCCATCACCGTCACCGAGGGCACAAATCGGCTCCTCAATCCTTCCGATCTGGTGGCAGCCGCGAAAGAAGTGCTCGCGGGCGAATGGCCGAAAGGCAGGAGACCCGCTTTGTGGGACGGGCACGCGGCGACGCGCGCGGCGCGCAGCCTGCACGCCAGGTTCCAGCGGAACGATTTTCGCATCGTGGACGGCTTTGGCCGCTAAACGCAAACAGGGCCGTTGCCGCCGCGGTTCAACCGTCGACGAGCTTCAGAACCTCAGCGGTCTTCTCGCGCATGAGCGGCTCGCTGCCACGTGACTCGACGTTCAACCGCACGAGGGGCTCGGTGTTCGAGCCGCGCAGGTTGAAGCGCCACTGCGGGAATTCCATCGACAGCCCGTCGGTGAGATCAACGGACTTAGCCTCGGCCTCATAGCGTCCGCGGACGCGCGCGAGAATCGCTTTGGAATCGGTTGCCAGGTGCCGGTTGATCTCCCCGCTCGCCGGGTAGAGCCGCATGCGCTCCCCGACCAACGCCGAGAGCGGCATGCCACGCTCGCTGATCACCGCCAGCACCAGGAGCCACGGAATCATGCCGCTGTCGCAGTAGGAGAATTTCCGGAAGTAGTGATGCGCGCTCATCTCGCCGCCATACGCCGCGTCAACCTCGCGCATTTTCTGCTTGATGAACGCGTGCCCTGACTTGCACTGCACTGCCGTGCCGCCGCAGCGGCGCACGATGTCGAGCGTATTCCAGGTCAGGCGCGGGTCTTGCACGATGCGGGCGCCCGACTCGCACCTGAGGAAGGTCTCCGCCAGGAGGCCGACCAGGTAGTACCCTTCGATGAACAGCCCGGTTTCATCGAAGAAAAAGCACCGGTCGTAGTCCCCGTCCCATGCGAGCCCCACGTCAGCACCGCGGCTTTTCACGAGGTCCGCGGTCACCGCGCGATTTTCCTCCAGCATGGGGTTCGGCACACCGTTCGGGAAGGTGCCGTCGGGCTGATGGTTGATCTTGATGAACTCAAACGGCAGCAGCGGCTCGAGCTGATCGATGATCAGCCCCGCACCGCCGTTGCCCGCATTCACCACCACCTTGAGCTTTTTGAGCTTGCCGCGGTCGACATAGCCCAGGAGGTGCTC
>PMHN01000219.1:280-6175 GCA_003156695.1 Gammaproteobacteria bacterium | reverse complement strand
TGGATTCACGGCGTCCCCGAAACAAGCGTTTTTTGATCGACTCAGGGGCTTTCCCCCCATGCGGCACACAGCATTGCGCCGCCTCCCTCACATGGCTATGATCCCGCGCCCTTTGCGGGGTCAGGCGGCTCGTGCCGCTGCCATTCGAGGTTCACTCATGCGTCGCCCCATCGTCGCGGGAAACTGGAAGATGCACGGATCGCGCAGCGAAAATGCGCGGCTCGTAGAGGACCTACTGGCTCACAGCGCCGCCGCGCCGGCGGCGACCTGCGTGCTGTGCCCGCCGTTCGTGTACCTGCAGGAAGTCGCGCGCCTGCTGCGCGACTCTGCGTTGAGCCTCGGCGGCCAGGACGTCTGTGCGGATGTGCAGGGCGCCTTCACGGGGGAAGTTTCGGCCGCCATGCTGAAGGACGTCGGCTGCGAGTACGTGATCGTCGGCCACTCCGAGCGGCGGTTGCTGTACCGCGAGAGCGACCAGATGGTGGCGCGCAAGTTTGCCGCCGCGCATGCCAGGGGACTCATCCCGATCCTGTGCGTCGGCGAGCAGCTCGCGGATCGGGATGCCGGACGGACGCAGGAAATTGTCGCGCGGCAGCTCGAGGTGGTTCTGGAACTGTCCGGCGCGGGGGCCCTGGAGCACGGCGTCGTGGCCTACGAGCCCGTGTGGGCCATCGGCACCGGACGCAACGCCGCACCCGAGCAGGCGCAGGACGTGCACGCGTTCATCCGCGCCCGGATAGCCGCCCGGGATGCTAGAATTGCCGCTGCCACACGCATTGTTTATGGCGGCAGTGTCAAGGCCGGTAATGCGGCAGAACTGTTCGCCATGCCGGATGTAGACGGCGGTCTGATCGGTGGCGCCTCGCTCAAGGCTGATGAGTTCCTGACAATCCTGGCCGCAGCCGGACCGGGAAAGTAGGTATTTTCCGATGTTACGTACGATTCTGACCATTGTGCAGTGGGCTTCGGCGTTCGCGATCATTGGCCTGGTACTGCTTCAGCGCGGCAAAGGCGCGGACGCCGGGGCCGGGTTCGGCGCTGGTGCTTCGGGCACGGTGTTCGGCGCCCGCGGTGCGAGCACCGCCATGTCGCGCGCCACCGCGATTTTCGCTGCCATCTTCATGATCAACAGTCTGGCGCTCGCCTACACGGGCACGCGCACGGCCGAGGCGCAGCAGAAGACGATTCTCGATGAGGTCGCGGCCGGCAAGAGGCCCGCGCCGGCCGCCGGCACCTCAGCGCCGCTCACGCCCCCGGTCTCCACGCCGACCCCGGCGCCTGCTGCAGCGCCCGCTGCGAGCCCGGCTCCGGCACCGGCGCCGAAATAAAGGCGTCAGCTCGTCCGCGGATTTTAATGTTGCCGACGTGGTGAAACTGGTAGACACACTAGCTTGAGGGGCTAGCGCCGCAAGGCGTGTCGGTTCGAATCCGACCGTCGGCACCAAATTGACTGTTGCGCTGCTACAATGCGATTCCAGGGGGCAGATCGGAAGCTTGATCTGCCTTTTTTGCACCTCAATTCGCATGCTGTCGAACTATCTGCCCATCCTGATCTTCCTGGTGATCGCCGCGGGCCTCGCCGTGGTGCTGCTCGTGCTCGGCACCAGCATTGGTTACTACTTCACCCGCTCGCGCGGGGACCGCGCCAAGCTCTCGCCTTACGAATGCGGCTTCGAGGCCTTCGAAGACAGCCGCATGAAATTCGACGTGCGCTATTACCTGGTCGCGATCCTGTTCATCGTCTTTGACCTCGAGATCGCGTTCCTGTTTCCGTGGGCGGTGGCCTTGAACAAGATCGGCCTCGCGGGACTGCTCGCGATGGGCATCTTCCTCGCAATCCTGGTCGTGGGATTCATCTACGAGTGGAAGAAGGGGGCGCTCGAATGGGACTAGAGGCCGACGGCCCGGAGAGCTTCGCGCAGCGCGGCTTTGTCACCACGCAGGTGGACAGTCTCGTCAACTGGGCGCGCACCGGTTCCCTGTGGCCTATGACCTTCGGACTCGCGTGCTGCGCGGTGGAGATGATGCACGCCGGCGCCTCGCGCTACGACCTGGATCGTTTCGGCGTGGTGTTTCGTCCGAGTCCGCGCCAGTCCGACGTCATGATCGTGGCCGGGACGCTGGTCAACAAGATGGCGCCGGCGCTGCGCAAGGTCTACGACCAGATGGCTGAGCCGCGCTGGGTCATCTCCATGGGCTCATGCGCGAACGGCGGCGGTTACTATCATTATTCTTACGCGGTCGTACGTGGCTGTGATCGTGTGGTACCTGTTGACGTATACGTGCCCGGCTGTCCGCCGACGGCCGAGGCGCTGGTCTACGGGATCATCCAGCTGCAGAAGAAAATTGCGCGCACCAGCGCGATCGCAAGCTGAAGCGACAATGGAGTGGTTCACTTGAGCGAGCTCATCGAAGCTCTCGCCGCGAAGGTTGATACACAGCTGTCGGGCCAGGTGCGGCGCGTGGCCGCGCTCGCCGCGGAACTCTCGTACGAGACCGACGCTGCCGCGCTCCTTGGTGTATGCCGCACGCTGCGCGAGGCTCCGGAGCTCAGATTCGAGATGCTCATGGACCTGTCCGGGTTGGACTACCTGCACTACGGGCGCGACGAGTGGCAGACCGATACGGCAACGTTTTCCGGATTCAGCCGCGGGCGCCTCGCGCCTACCGATCCACCCGATCCGGACGAAGCCGGCCGCTTCGCGGTGGTCTACAACCTCCTGTCCATCAGCCACAACCAGCGGCTGCGGCTCAAAGTGAAATGCCCGGACACCGCCGAACCGGTCGTGGACTCGGTGGTGGACGTGTGGGCGAGCGCCAACTGGTTCGAGCGCGAGGCCTTCGATCTGTACGGGATCCTGTTCCGTGGGCACCCGGATCTGCGGCGCCTGCTCACGGACTACGGCTTCATCGGGCATCCCTTCCGCAAGGACTTTCCACTCTCGGGTAATGTGGAAGTGCGGTACGACCCGGATAAGAAGCGCGTCGTCTATCAGCCCGTGAGCATCGTGCCGCGGGTGCTGGTGCCTAAGGTCATCCGTCACGACCATCGCTACGAGCCGGCGCTCAGGGACAAGCAGGAGCCGCGCTGATGTCCGCCACACCCGCAACCGAGATCCGCAACTACACCATGAACTTTGGCCCGCAGCATCCGGCGGCGCACGGCGTGCTGCGGCTGGTGCTGGAAATGGACGGCGAAGTCATCCAGAAGGCGGATCCGCATATCGGGCTCCTGCNNCGCCGATGAACCAGGAGCACGCCTTCGTGCTCGCCATCGAGCGGCTGCTGGGCATCGCCCCGCCCGAACGTGCGCAGTACGTGCGGGTGATGTTCGATGAGATTACGCGCATCCTGAACCACCTCATGTGGCTCGGTGCGCACGGACTCGATATCGGTGCGATGACGGTGTTCCTCCTGTGCTTCAAGGAGCGCGAGGAACTCATGGACGTGTACGAGGCGGTGTCCGGGACCCGCATGCACGCGACCTATTACCGCCCCGGCGGCGTGTACCGCGACCTGCCGGACTCGATGCCGAAGTACAAGGCCTCCAGGTGGCGCTCGGAGAAGGACGCGGCGCGCATGAACGAGGCGCGCGCCGGCACCATGCTGGATTTCATCCAGGCTTTCACGGAAGCGTTTCCGGCGGCGGTCGACGACTACGAAACGCTGCTCACCGACAACCGCATCTGGAAGCAGCGCACCGTGAACATAGGTGTCGTGAGCCCTGAGCGCGCCATGCAGCTGGGCTTTTCGGGCCCGATGCTGCGCGGCTCGGGCATCGAGTGGGATCTGCGCAGGAAGCAACCGTACGAAGTCTATGAGCGCATGGATTTCGACATCCCGGTGGGCGTGAACGGCGATTGCTACGACCGCTACCTGGTGCGCGTCGAGGAGATGCGGCAGTCGAATCGCATCGTGCGTCAGTGTGTGGAGTGGCTGCGCGCGCACCCCGGTCCGGTGATGATCGATGATCGCAAAGTGCGACCGCCGAGCCGCGAGCACATGAAGGAGGACATGGAGTCCCTGATCCATCACTTCAAGTTCTTCACCGAAGGCTACGACGTGCCGCTGGGCGAGACGTACGCCGCCGTGGAAGCCCCCAAGGGCGAGTTCGGGATTTACCTGGTGTCCGACGGCGCCAACAAGCCCTATCGGCTGAAGTGCCGCGCGCCGGGATTTCCGCACCTCGCCGCGCTCGAGGAGATGTGCCGCGGCCACATGCTCGCGGACGTGGTGGCCATCATCGGCACCCAGGACATCGTATTCGGGGAAATTGACCGGTGAACATCGAGGATGAAGCCACCACCGGCGCGATCGCAGACGCCAGCAAGGTGAGCCTGCTGTCGCAGCACACGCGCGCGGAAATCGATCACTGGGTGGCGAAGTTCCCGCCCGGGCGGCAGCGCTCGGCGTGCATCGGCGCGCTGCGCGCCGCGCAGGAGCAGAACAACGGCTACCTGACGGGCGAGCTGATGGATGCGATCGCCGAGTACCTGAAGCTGCCGCCGATCCAGGTGTACGAGGTGGCGAGCTTTTACTCGATGTTCGAAACCCACCCGTGCGGGCGCCATCACGTCAGCATATGCACCAACATTTCCTGCATGCTGAACGGCGCCGAGGACCTGGTCGCGCACGCGCAGAAGAAACTCGGCATCAAGCTGAACGAAAGCACCGCCGACGGGCGCATTTTTCTCAAGCAGGAAGAAGAGTGCCTGGCGGCCTGCACCGGTGCGCCGATGATGATGGTGGACCACGTGTTTCACGAGCACCTGACCACGCAGCTGCTCGATGAGATTCTGGATGAGCTGAAGTGAGCGCGGCAGTGGCGGACTACGCCGACAAGATGAATCTCACGGTGTTCGAGCCTTTGAAGCTCGAACGCCCGTGGACGCTCGCCACCTACCGCAGCATCGGCGGTTACGAGGTATGGGAGCGGCTGCTGAAGGACAAGCCGGAGCGCGGCACGCTCATCGACCAGGTCAAGGCTTCGGGACTGCGCGGCCGCGGTGGCGCCGGGTTTCCCACCGGCACCAAGTGGAGCTTCATGCCGCGCAACTCGCCGGCGCAGAAGTACCTGGTGTGCAATTCCGATGAGAGCGAGCCGGGCACCTGCCACGACCGCGATATCCTGCGCTATAACCCGCACGCGCTCATCGAGGGGCTGGCGATCGCCGCCTACGCCACCAACACCACAGTCGCCTACAACTACATCCGCGGCGAGTTCCTGGGCGAGCCGGTGCCGCGTTTCGAGGCGGCGCTCGCGGAGGCCTACGCGGCCGGACTGCTCGGCAAGAACATCAAGGGCAGCGGCATCGATTTCGACCTGTATACCTACGTCGGCGCCGGCGCCTACATCTGCGGCGAGGAGACGGCGCTGCTCGACTCGCTCGAGGGCAAGCCCGGCAAGCCGCGCTTCAAGCCTCCCTTTCCCGCGAACTTCGGCCTCTACGGCGCGCCCACGACCATCAACAACACACTGAGCTTCGCCTCCGTGCCGACCATCCTGCGCAAGGGCCCGGCGTGGTTCGCGGGACTCGGGCCCGCCAACTCCGGCGGCACGATGATTTACTCCATCTCCGGACACGTGGAGAAGCCGCGCAATATCGAGCTGCCGATGGGCATCCCGTTCGCGGATCTTCTGGCGCTGTGCGGCGGGGTCCGCGGCGGGCGCAAGTTGAAGGCGGTGATACCCGGCGGGGTCTCGGTGCCGGTGGTGCCCGGGGAGATCATGCTGAAGACCAACATGGACTATGACTCCGTGAAGGCCGCAGGCTCCGCACTCGGCACCGGCGCGGCCATTGTCATGGACGAGACCACCTGCATGGTGCGGGTGCTGGAGCGCATTTCGCGCTTCTACATGTCCGAGTCCTGCGGCCAGTGCACGCCGTGCCGCGA
>PMHN01000219.1:0-161 GCA_003156695.1 Gammaproteobacteria bacterium | reverse complement strand
AGGAGCGCAGGCGGCGTAACTCATGGCGGACGACCAGGTCAACATCGAGATCGACGGCGTGCCGGTGAAGGCGCGCAAGGGCGACATGATCATCCGCGCCACGGACGCGCATGGCGCCTACGTGCCGCGCTTCTGCTATCACGAGAAGCTCTCGATCGCGG
>PMHN01000225.1 GCA_003156695.1 Gammaproteobacteria bacterium | reverse complement strand
GATTCTTCGCCACCTGCTGCGAAATGGTGCTCGCGCCACGCAGCCGTCCGCCGTTTTCGCTGGCGCGCACCGCTTCACGGATGGAGTTGAAATCGAAACCGGCGTGAAACGGGAACTGCTGATCCTCGGCGGCGATCACTGCGATCGCTGCGGGCGGTGAGATCTGCTCGAGGCTCGCCCATTTGAACTCGGTGCGGTAACCGCGCACGCCGGCGTTCCAGGCTGCCGCGCGCGCCTCCAGCATGAAGGCGCTGGTGGTGGGATGCAGCCAGCGCANNCGCGCGGGCCAGCCCGCCACGTCGGGGGGAATCCGGGGCGTTGCGCTGTGCTTTGGCTGCGCGCCGCGCCACAACCGCCCGCTAGGCAGCCAGGCGGCGCGCCGACACGATCACCACGTCCTCCGTTGGGGCGTCGGTGTAGCCCTGACGCCGGCCGGTGCCGACGCGGGCGATCTTGTCGATGACGTCCATTCCCTCGGTGACGCGTCCAAAAACGGCGTAGCCGAAGTCGCGCGGACCGTGGTCGAGGAAGGCATTGTCGGCGAGGTTGACGAAGAACTGTGAGGTGGCGCTGTTGATGTCGCTGGTGCGCGCCATCGACAGGAAGCCACGGCCGTTCTTCAGGCCGTTCTTGGCCTCATTAGCGATCGGCGCGCGCGTCTTCTTGTTGGCGAAGTCGGCGGTGAGACCGCCGCCCTGGATCACGAAGCCCGGCACGATGCGATGGAAGATGGTGCCGTCAAAGAAGCCATCGTCGGCGTAGCGCAGGAAGTTCTCCACCGTGACCGGTGCCTCCTTGGCAAACAGCTCGACCGTGAAAGGGCCATGTGAGGTTTCGAATCGGATCATCGTTGTCCTTCCGTCATGCGCTCGAATCCACCCAGATCGCGGTGCGAGCGTACGTGACGCATGCCAGCGAGGACAAGCTCGCTGCGCACCGCTTCGGCCTGTGTGCCGCCGTGCTCGAGCACCAGCCACCANNGCCGGCCCGCTCCACGGATGATCGCTGTGAGGCTGCCAAGCGCATCGGCTCCCGGTGTGAGCGCGAGCCGCGGCTCGTGCACGAGGTGGGCCAGGTGCGGATCGTCGGCGGCAACGTAGGGTGGGTTGCTCACCACGAGATCAAAGCGCTCACGCCCAAGCGGCTCGAACCAGCTGCCCAGCCGGAATTCGACCTGGTCGAGCCCGAGCGCCGCGGCGTTGGCCCGCGCCACCTGCAGCGCATCCGTTGACACGTCGCTTGCCAGCACGCGCCACGCTGGTCGGGCGCTGGCGAGCGCCAGCGCGATGGCGCCGGATCCGGTGCCGAGGTCCGCGACGCGGCCCTCCCCGGCGGGCCACAACGCCAGGCAGCGCTCCACCAGCAGTTCCGTCTCCGGACGCGGGACGAGTACGGCTGGGGTGACCTTGAGCCGCAGCGTCCAGAAATCCTTTTCTCCCGTCAGGTACGCGACCGGCTCCGCCGCCGCCCGACGCTCAATGAGGACACGGTAGCGTCCGGCCGCCGCCGCCCCCGGTGCGGTTTCCGGGTGCGAGCGCAGCCGCGCGCGCGCCACCCCCAGCACGTGCGCCAGCAGCAGCTGCGCATCCAGCTCCGGGGTTGCCTCGCCACCGGGACCCGCCGGGGAGGCGCGCAGCCGCTGTGCCCCTTCGGCGAGCAGCGCTGCCACTGTCAGATTCGTTGTCATGCGCAGTTTCGCTTCGGACCGGTAATATGCGCCAATGACAAGCAACCTGTACCCGCCCTCGCGACCGCAGACGGTGGGAGAGATTCTCGATACGGCATTTCGGATCTTTCGCGCCACGCTGCTCAAGTGCCTGCCGTTAGCCACGCTGTCACTGCTCGCCGGGCAGTTGCCGAATATCTACAACCTGCTGAAGGGCGGCTCGTTGCAGCAGCGCCTGGCCTCGCACGATGCGGTGTGGTGGCTGCTGGAAGTTGTCGGCTACGTGGTCGCTCTTACTCTCTGGAGCGCCATCGTGCGGCGGCAGTACGCCATGGCCGGCGACCAGCCGTCGCCCCCGGAGGGCGAGTTGGCCTCGGCGCTGCGCCTCGTGCCGGGTCTGTTCGCGGTTTCGCTCCTGCTCGGGCTCGCGGTCCTCGTGTGCCTGGTGCCAGCGGCGATCTTTGCCGGCAATCCAGTGGCCCTGGTAGCGGCGATCGTGATCCTGCTCATCCCGGCTTCCTATGTCGCGATCAGGCTTTCGTGCGCGGTCACGGCGTACCTGCTCACCGACCGCGGCGTGTCCGCGAGCCTCGGCCACAGCTGGGATCTGACGGCCGGCAGCTTCTGGCGTCTGTCGGCTGTCTACAGCGTTGCCCTGGTACTTATGATTGTCTTTTACGTGCTGGCGGGCGCCATCGCGGCCGTGATCGCCGTGCCCTTTGCGCTCGGCGACGTCGCCATGATCACCGCGGTGACGGCCGCGGTGGTGGTCATCCTCGGTTCGATCGGCACGCCGTTCTACACGGCGCTCTCGCTCGCCGTGTTCGGGGACCTCTCGGTGCGCAAAGAGGGCACCGATCTCGCCGCACGCATCTCCCCGCCGACGTAACCCATGCGCCGCGCTTTTCTGGCGCTCCTCATTTGGCTCGCCGGCGTGTCACTCGCGCAGGCGCGGGACGCACTCGCAGCGATCGATGCCTGCCTGCCGCAGCTGGATGTTGGCCTTGATGTTGGCTACCAGCGGATTGCGGCGCGCTGCCCCGATCTCGGGCCGAGTCTGCTGGCGAGCCCCTGGGGTGCCTGGCTGCCGCGCGACTGGAATCAACCCCACAACCAGTTGTCCGCCGACGGACTCGCGGAGCTGTACGCGCTGCTGGTGCGCGAGTCGGTAGCCACCTCGCCCGGCCATGAACCGCGCACCGCCACCGTGAGCGGCGTGCTGCAAGCGCTGTCGGTGGCCGATCATCCGCGCACCTGGTGGGGGCGCTTCAAGAGTTGGCTGCACGAGTTGTTCGCACGGCCGCAGGGGGATGAGGACGGCTGGCTGCAGCGTCTGCTCGTACGAGTGCACCTTGCGCCGCTGCTCGCGCGCGGGATCGAGTGGGGCGCGTTCGCTCTCGTGGCCGGCCTGGGTCTCGCCATCGTCATCAACGAGTTGCGGGTGGCAGGGTGGCGCGCTTCCCGGCGCCGCGGCGGCGCGCGTTCGGGTGCCACGGGCGCCGGTGTTGCCGGCGGTGTGCTGCTCGAGGAGCTTGAGCGTGCCAGTCTCTCTCAACAGCCGCGCCTCATGCTCGAACTGGTCGCGGCCCGGCTGGTCGCACTGTCGCGCCTCCCGCCGGCGCGCGCGCTCACCGTGCGCGAGTTGAGCGGGGCTGCGCGGCTCGAGGACGCGGCCGATCGCGCCCGCCTGAGGGAGCTGGCTGCGACCTGCGAGCGCGTGCGCTTCTCGGATGAGGAAGTAGCGCCCGCGATGCTCGCCCGAGCGCTTGCGCAAGGGCGCGAATTACTCGCATCGCTCGATGCGGCTGTCGCGCAGCCGCAGGGCGCCTGAGGGGCGCGGATGCGCGAACGCCTGATCACCCTTGGCTGTGCGCTCGCTGCGCTGCTGGTGTTCGCGACGCTGTTCCGGGGAGGAGCACCGGGCACGCCACGCGTCGTACGGCCCACGACCGCCGAGCGGGATGGCAACGGACTCATGGGCGCGATGACGTGGCTGCGCGGGGAAGGCATCCGCACGCTGTCGGTGCGCGAGCGCTTCGACACCCTGGCGGCGCGGCGCGATGTTCCCGCAACCGGCAACCTGCTGATCATGACGTTGCCCACGACGATACCGTTCAGGACCGCGGAGCTCGGCGCGGTGAATGCCTGGGTGCACGCCGGCAACACGCTGCTGGTGCTGGCGGCGCTCTCGGACCGGCCCGACTGGGGCAGCTCCGGAGCGATGTTCCACAGCGATCTGCAGGCGCTCACCGGCCTCGATGTGGAGGCTGTGCGCGCGGGC
>PMHN01000095.1 GCA_003156695.1 Gammaproteobacteria bacterium | reverse complement strand
CGGCACGGCGTGCATTTGCCGCACGATTCGATCGCGCAGAATTCCATCGCGTAGCGTGCCATGCGCGCCATGTCGACTGAATCGTCGAACACCACGATGCCGCCATGGCCGAGTAGCGCGCCGATGCCGCTCAGGGCTTCATAGTCCACGGCGGTGTCGAACTGCGACGCCGGGATATAGGCCCCGAGCGGTCCGCCTACCTGCACTGTGCGGATCGGGCGGCCCGTGGCCGTGCCGCCGCCGTAGTCGTACAACAACTCGCGCAGCGAAAGGCCGAACGAGCGCTCGATGAGTCCGCCGCGGCGGATGTTGCCCGCGAGTTGGATCGGCAGCGTGCCGCGGGATTTTCCGGTGCCGAAATTCGCGTAGGCTTCAGCCCCATGTTCGAGGATCCACGGCACGCTCGCGAGTGTGATCACGTTGTTGACGATCGTCGGCTGTCCGAACAGCCCCTTGATCGCAGGCAGCGGCGGCCGCACCCGCACTTCGCCGCGCTTGCCCTCCAGACTCTCGAGCATCGAGGTCTCTTCACCGCAGATGTAGGCCCCGGCCCCGAGACGCACTTCCAGATCGAAACGCCGGCCGCTGCCGGCGACGTCGTTGCCGAGATAACGCGCCTGGGTTGCCGCTGCGATTGCGGTGCGCAGGGCGCGCAGCGCGTGCGGATACTCGGCACGCAGGTAGATGTAGCCCTGGGTGGCGCCGACCGCAATGCCGGCAATGGTCATGCCCTCGATAAGCGACAGCGGGTCGCCCTCCATGAGCATACGATCCGCGAAGGTACCGGAGTCGCCCTCGTCGGCGTTGCAGGTGATGTACTTCTGCGCCGTACGCTGGTCGAGGACGGTCTTCCACTTGATGCCGGTTGGAAATGCTGCGCCGCCGCGGCCGCGCAGCCCGGAGGCGGTGATCGCCTGGACAATGTCGGCGCCCGTCAGAGCCAGCGCGCGAGTGAGCCCGCGATAACCCCCGTACTTCACATAGTCAGCGACGCTGCCCGGATCCACGACGCCCACGCGCTCAAAGGTCAGGCGCTGCTGGCCCTTGAACCAATCGATGGAGTCAGTCACTCCGAGTGCCAGCGCATGCGCGCCACCACGCAGAAAACCCGCCGCGAAGAGTCCCGGAACATCGGCGGCACTCACCGGGCCATACGCCATCCTGCCAGCGGGTGTCGTGACCTCAACGAGGGGCTCGAGCCAGTACGCACCGCGCGAACCGTTGCGCACCAGCGTGACATCGGCAGCCAGCCGCTTTGCCTCGGTCAGGATCGCCTGCGCGACCTCGCCGGCGCCCAGGGACAGGGCGCCCGCATCACCGGGTACATAGACGACAGTGCTCATGTGGTCTTCTCGCCCGCTGCGATCAACGCGTCGAACCGCTCCGGCGTTACTCTGCCATGCAGCTGCCCGTCGATCATGACGGCTGGTGAGCAGGCGCAGTTACCCAGACAATAGATGGGTTCCAGGGAGAAGTGTCCGTTGGCCGTGGTTTCATGAAAATCGATCCCGAGACGCGCGCGCGCGTGCGCCGCGAGCGCCTCGGCGCCCGTGGCCTGGCAGGATTCAGCCTGGCACACCTGCACGGTGTGCGTGCCCGGGCGCGAGCGACGAAAATGATGATAGAAGGTAACCACCCCGTGCACTTCCGCACGCGAAAGATTCAGGCCCTCCGCCACGACGGGAACCGCGCCGCCCGGGATATAGCCCAGCTCGTCCTGGATGGCATGCAGGATTTCGAGCAGCGGTCCGGGACGCGCTCTGTGCTCCGCCACAATCCGCTTCACAATATCCGTCTCGGGCACCGATCGTGTCTGCATGCAACAAAGAGTATACGTCCCGCGCCGCAGGAGGACATGAAAACGCCCGGCCCCACGTGGCAAGCCCCGACCGGCCGCATTGAGCTTCGGCCCGCCCGCAAGGGGGGGCTTCAGGCGCTGCGCGCGGGCCTTTGGAGAGGCCTTTTTGCGGCATGTGCCGTGATCGCCGCGGCCGTACAAGCACCCGCTTTAGCCGGGGATTCTGGCGATGAATTCAGCACCGGCGGGAATGTCGCCCTAACCACCGATTATATCTACCAGGGTGAGTCCGAGAGCGACGGCCACCCGGCGCTGCAGGCCGACCTGCACGCGAACACTGACGGGTCTTTCTTCGGCGCCTGGGCGTCGACGCGCGATCGGGATCTGGATCCGGGCGCACCCGGCGAACTGGAAGTCTACTTAGGGCATCGTTTCGACCTCAGCAGCGCCTGGAGCGCCACCGTGAGTGCGCGCAGCCATTACTTCCTGCGGGCAACACAGGGCTCCGTGGACTACCAGGAAGCCTCCGCCGGGCTTGCGTGGCTTGACCGCTGGACGTTCACGGTGACAGCCATTCCGAACGCCGTGCGGTGGTACGACTACATGCGACTGAGCCGCAGCCCCGCCTGGGACGCCGAAACTTCCGGCCAATGGCTCATCGGGCGGGGCCTGTTCGTGACCGGGGGGGCTGGCTACTACTACTCGAGCGGCACCGTCCCTGCCGGTATTGCCGACGACCGGCCAGCGAGCGGCTACGCCTACGGCAATGTGGGACTCGCGTTTGAGGAGCGCCACTGGCGCCTGGAGGTGGGGTATTTCCTGGCACAAAATCAGGCCCAGGACCTCTTCCCCTACCCGCCCGTAAACCGGCAGGTGGCGGGCACGGTGAGCTGGCACTTTTGAACCGGCGGGGGCGCTGCGGAGACCTACGGCATGGGTAGTAATGATACCGGGAAGGCGGACGCGGGCTATCGCGTTGCGGCCTCGGCCGCGCGCGAGGTGGAGCTCATCGCGCGCATCGGCGCGGGCGACCGCAAGGCGCTCGAGGAACTCTACAACCTCTACCACCGCCGCATGGCGCGTTTCCTGACGCGGCTCACGCACCGGTACGACCTCGCCGAGGAGATCATCAACGACACGTTCTGGGTGGTGTGGCGCAAGGCGGGCGACTTCCGCGGCGAGTCGCAGCCCTCGACATGGATATTCGGAATTGCCTACCGCAAGGCGCGCAATGCGTTTCGCTCCGTTTCACGCCTGGCGGCGCAAACCAGCCTTGAGGCGCTTTCAGCGCCCGCTTGCAGCGAACCCTTCAGTACCGAGGAGCTGCGTGACTGGCTGCAACAGGCGCTCTCGCAACTGCCAGCGGAGCAACAACTCGCCGTGCAACTGTGCTACGAACTCGGCTACTCCTGCGAGGAGATCTCAGCCATCACCAGCTGCCCGGTCAACACCGTGAAAACGCGCCTGTTCCACGCCCGCGCGAAACTGCAGAAGCTGCTGCCGCGACTCGCCGGGGAAGAGGGTGCCCGATCATGATGGCCAACGACACCTCGCATGATGAGACATGGTTGCTGCTGCCGTGGCTCGCCAATGGTCGGCTGGCGGCTGCCGAGCGGTCACGCGCGGAGCAACATGTCAGCAGCTGCGCGGCGTGCGCCCGGGAACTGGCGCAGCAGCGCCTCATGTGCCAGGCGCTCACCGAACCGGATCGCGTGACCTGGGCACNNGGCGCGCGCGCCAGTGGTCACGTTCTGGCCCCGTCACGCGTGGCGGCCACCGGGGCTTGCCTGGGCGGCCAGCTTCGTGCTCGCGATCGGACTCGGAGGCATGGCCGCGACCGCCTATCACTGGTCTCAGCCGCTGTTCGTGACCCACACGCTTGCCGCCAATCCCACCCCGGGCGTGCTGCATATCGCCTTCGACCGCTCGGTCTCCATCGGCGAGGTCGAAGACGCCCTGCATTCGGCCGGCGCGCACGTGATCACAGGACCCGACGCCAGCGGAATCTTCGGGATTGCGCCGCTACCTGCGGCGCCATCGACGGACGCGGCGGCACTCAGTGCGGTGAGTGAGCAAATGCGCGTGCTCGAGGCGCGTCTGCGCGCGGATGCGCGCGTGCGCTGGGTCGAGCCGCTGACGGACCCGTGAACGTGCGCACGCTCGCGCGCGTTTGCGCCCTATGGCTGGCAGCGCTGTGTGCGTATCCCGCGTACGCCACGCAGCCACGCATCATCGTCGGCTTTGCAAATGCGCCGCACATCCTGCCGGGGCCTGCCGGCGCGACGGGCAGCCGCTACGGCGGCGACGGCTATCGCGTAGCGCAAAGCGCCCACAGCCAGGCGCGGCGCGTCGCAGCGGCGTACGCGCTGCACGAAGTGGCGAGCTGGCCGATCGAAGCCCTGGGGCTGCACTGCGTGGTGTACGAAATCACCAACGGGCGACCGGTGCCCGAAATCCTCGCCTCTCTGTCGAAAGACCCGCGCGTGGTGCTCGCGCAGCCACTGCAGGAGTTTCGTACGCTCACGGCTCCCGCCACCGCAGCCCCCGTAGCCGCCGTAGCCGCCGCACCACCGTACAACGATCCACTCTACGACCTGCAGACCAATCTCGTCGCGCTCGGCATCGCACGCGCGCACCAGCGCACCCAGGGCGAGGGGGTAGGCATCGCGCTGATTGACACCGGCGTGGACGGCGCGCATCCGGACTTGCGCGGCCGCATCGCCCGCACGGCGTCTTTCATTGCGACACGCACCCGACGCCCATCCGATCTGCGCCATGGCACGGCCATGGCGGGCATCATCGCCGCGGTCGCCAACAACAATATCGGCATCGTCGGCATCGCCCCACTCGCGCGGCTGGACGTGTTCGAGGCCTGCTGGCAGCTCGGTCCCGGGGACGACGCGGCCGCCTGCAACACCTTCACGCTGGCCCAGGCCCTCGCGGGGGCGCTGGCCGCCGGCACACCGCTGGTCAACCTCAGTCTCGCCGGGCCCGCGGACCCGCTGCTCACGGCGCTCATCACCAACGGCCTTAAGCGCGGTGTGATCTTCGTCGCCGCCAGCGCGCCGCAGACGGGATTTCCGGGCGCGATTCCCGGCGTGATCCGCGCGGTGGGGACCGGGGAGCCGTTGCCGGAGGGGGCCTTCGCGGCTCCCGCCGTGCACGTCCTTACGACCCGCCCCAATGGGCAATACGACTTCGAGTCCGGAACCTCGGTGGCGTGTGCGGAGCTCACCGGGATCATCGCGCTGCTCATGTCGGCGACGCCCACACGTCTCACCGGCAGCGCGATCACCACGCTCCTCAGCACGCGCGAGCGCATCTCCGGGCAGGCTGCGGATGCGGGCCCGGATCCACCGCCGGTCGACGTGAACGCCGCACTTTCCAGGCTCGACACCGGCATGCGTGCCGCGCGCTGAGCGCGCGGCGAACACGCCCCGAGCGCCTTGACCGCCCCGAACCGCGTGGCCATGCTGGGGCGAGCATGGCGGACCATTCCTCTCAGCTGACCTGGGATCTCATCTCTCAGGCGCGCACCCGCATCAGCGGCAAGGTGAACCGCACGCCGGTGCTCACCAGCACCAGCCTCGACGCCAACAGCGGCGCGCAGCTTTATTTCAAATGTGAGAACTTCCAGAAATGCGGTGCGTTCAAGGCGCGCGGCGCCGCCAACGCCGTGTTCGCGCTGTCGGCCGAAGAGGCCCGGCGGGGAGTTGCCACCCATTCCTCGGGCAACCACGCCGCTGCCCTGGCGCGTGCGGCGCGCCTGCGTGGCATCCCGGCTCATATCGTGATGCCGGACAACACCGCGCAGGCCAAGCGCGCTGCGGTTGCGCGCTACGGCGGTGAAGTCACGTGGTGCGAGCCGACGCTCGCGGCGCGCGAGCGCGCGGCGCGGGAGCTGATCGCCGCGACCGGTGCGATCCTGGTGCACCCGTACGACGATCTCGCGGTGATGGCCGGCCAGGCGACCGCGAGTGTCGAACTCATCGAGGCGGTGCCGGAACTGGACGTGATCCTGTGTCCGGTGGGCGGCGGCGGGCTGCTCGGCGGCACGGAGTTCTACGTCGCCTCGCACCTGCTGTCGACGGTCGGCGCCGACATCCTCGCGGTCTTCATGCTGATCGCGGGCGGGATCCTGCTGAGCGGCGCGACATTCGCGTCGNNCTGCGCGGCGCGCTCGGCGAGCGGCCGTTCGCGGTCATCCGCACGCAGGTCGATGACATCGTGACGGTGCCTGAAGAGGCGATCGTGGCAGCGATGCGCCAGCTGTGGGAGGTGATGAAAATCATCATCGAGCCATCGGGCGCCGTCCCGTACGCGGCAATCGCGGCAGGTGTCCTCAACCTCAGCGGCCAANNCGGCCAACGCGTGGGCCTCATCCTCACCGGCGGCAATCTCGATCTGGATTCTCTGCCGTGGATGAGCGGCGCCGCACACCCATGATCGATCCCCTGCCCTTCGTCACCTACGCCTTCGTCATGTCGATCACCCCGGGGCCCAACAACGTGATGCTGACGGCATCGGGTGCGCGTTTCGGCCTGCGGCAGACGGTGCCGCACATGCTCGGAATCTGCACCGGGGTCGCGGTCCAGCTCACCGCCGTGTGCGCCGGGNNGCCCTCTTCAACCGCTGGCCGGCGCTGCAACTCGCGCTCGGCTGGGCAGGCGCTGCGTACCTGGTATTCCTCGGTTGGCAGATGCTGCGCGCGGGTGACGTGCAGGCCGGCGACAACGCGCGCCCCGTGAGCTTTCTCACTGGCACGCTGTTCCAGTTTCTGAATCCCAAAGCGTGGGTGATGACCGTAACCGCCGCGGCCGTGTTTCTGCCGCGCGACTTCGGACCGGTGGCACGCAGCGCCTACATGGTTGGGATCACCGAAGCGGTCGGCATTCCGTGTCTTGTGATCTGGGCGTTGTTCGGCAGGTCCCTGAAAGCGCTGCTCGCGAGCCCGCGCAACCGCAGGATATTCAACATCTGCATGGCGCTCGCGCTCGCCACCACGGCGGTTGCGATGGTGGCAAAATGAACCGCTGCTGACTGAGCGTGGCCTCACGGCGGCGTCGCATTTTGTCCGGTCAACGGCGATCCGCAGCGGCCGTTACAATGGTGCACGCCGTAACCGGAGTCGACCCCTTGTCAGAGCGCCTCTTGCGGGTTAGCGCGCGCAACCGCGTACTGCGCGTCACGGTGCCGTTGGCGGCGCTGGCAATTGCCGCCTGTGCAGCCCCGGCATCGCGCACCAGCGCCCCGCCTGCGGGCGCGCAACTCGCTCCCCTGAGCCGCGCAGATGCCGTATGGCTCGAGCGCGTCAGCTTCGGACTCGACAGCGGCACGGTCAGCGACTACCGGCGTCTCGGCCGGGAGCGCTACCTCGATGAGCAGCTGCAACCGACCACCAGCGAAATACTGCCGGCGCCGATCGCCACCCAGGTTCACGCGCTTGAGAGCTCGCGCCTCGAGGCAGCACCGATCCTGCAGAACCTGCAGCAGCGACGCAAAGCCGCTGACGCCATGGCGGACGGCGCGGACAAGGACCAGGCACGCAAAGCGCTCAACGACGACGGCAANNCCGGCTCGCCTACCAGGCCGTGCGCCTGGAGCTGCTGCGGGCCGTCTATTCGCCCGCGCAGCTGCGCGAGCAGATGGTGTGGTTCTGGCTCAATCATTTCAGCGTCTACCAATACAAGGGCGATCTGCGCTGGCTGGTGGCCGACTACGAGGAGCGCGCGATCCGCCCGCATGCCCTCGGTCATTTTCGCGATCTGGTGCTCGCCACCCTCGAGCACCCGGCGATGCTGCAGTACCTGGACAACAGCCAGAACGCCGTCGGTCACATCAACGAGAACTATGCGCGTGAGCTGATGGAGCTGCACACCCTCGGGGTCAACGGCGGCTACACGCAACAGGATGTGCAGCAGCTCGCCCGGGTGCTCACCGGCGCCGGGATCAACGTCGGCGCCGTGCCACACCTGAAGCCTGAGTGGCAGAAACTGTACCTGCGGCGCGCAGCGTTCGAGTTCAATCCCGCGCGGCACGATTTCGCGCCCAAGGTGCTGTTAGGTCAAAACATTGCAGGCCAGGGCTTCGCCGAGATCGAGCAGGCGGTGACTCTCATCGTCCGCCAGAAAGCCTGCGCGCGTTTCATCGCGCGTGAGCTCGCGACCTATTACGTCGGCGACGCCCCGCCACCGCATCTCATCGAGATCATGGCCCAGACTTTCCAGAAAACCGATGGCGACATCGCCGCCACGTTACGCACGCTGTTTCTGTCGGAGGAATTCGCCGCGCCGCACGGCGGCAAGTTCAAGGACCCGATGCGCTACGTGCTCTCGGCCGTGCGCGTCGCCTATGACGGGCGCACCATCAGCAACGCCCGGCCGCTGCTGGACTGGCTCAACGCTCTGGGCGAAGCACCCTTCAACCGGCAGACCCCCGACGGTTACCCACTCACCGCAGCGAACTGGGAGAGTCCGGGCCAGATGAGCCGTCGCTTCGAGATTGCACGCGCCATCGGCACGGGTAACGTGCACCTGTTCGACGCTGAGGATGGCGGCGCAGCCACGGCGACGGGCTTCCCGCAGCTTTCAAACCGGCTGTATTTCGAGGCCATCGAACCGTTCCTGGCCGCCAACACGCGCGCCGCACTCGCCAAGGCCGGCTCACCGCAGGAGTGGAATACGTTCCTGCTGGCCTCTCCGGAGATGAACTATGAGTAGGGTAATGACCCGTCGCCGCTGGCTGCAGCTGGCGGGCGCCGCAGTCGCAGGCAGCAGTGTCGCCGCGCGCCTCTATGCCGCCCCGCCCTCCGGCCCGCGGTTTCTGCTGGTGTTCCTGCGCGGCGGCTACGACGCGACCAACGCGCTGGTCCCCTACTCCAGCACTTTCTACTACGAGGCGCGCCCAACAATCGCGATCCCCCGGCCGGACCCGGCAGTCAGCGGCGGTGCGCTGGCGCTCGACCCGGACTGGGCGCTGGCGCCGGCGCTGCGCGATTCCATGGGCGCCCTGTACCAGCAGCGTCAGGTGGCTTTCGTGCCTTTCGCCGGAACCCAGGACCTGACGCGCAGTCACTTCGAGACCCAGGACAGCATCGAGCTCGGCCAACCGCTCGGCGGGGCGCGCGACTATCGTTCGGGCTTTATGGCACGCCTGCATGCCACCCTGATGCCGGCGGGCGCACCCACGGTAGCGGCGATCTCCTTCACCGACGCCCTGCCACTTGCCTTCCAGGGACCCGGGCAGGTACCCAACATCTCCATGAAGAGCGTCGGCAAGCCGCCCTTCGATGATCGACAGGTCCGGATCCTCACCGATATGTATGCCGGTCATCCGCTCGAGCCCGCTGTCGCCAGCGGGCTCGAGCTGCGCCGGCAGGTGGCGCAGGCCATGCAGGCGATGGACGACGAGATG
>PMHN01000270.1:13682-15129 GCA_003156695.1 Gammaproteobacteria bacterium | reverse complement strand
CAAGGGTCGATGGTTCTGTCGATGGTATCGAGGCTGAAGCCGGGGGCGGGCTTGGCGGAGCCGGTTGAAGCCGTTTGGGCCAAGCCGCTGACGGCGGCGATAACGACGCAGAGGAAGACGAAAAACGGTAACAAGCCCCGGTGCATAACAGAATCTCCTGAGGACGAACTCTGAAAGATTAGAACGTCGCATTCTATGCTTTCGGTGTTTCCCGGAACAAGGGGGCTGCGTTCTTCGGAAAAATAAGAGGCGGACGGTGAAAGTGGTTGCACCGAGCTTTCCGAAGTTGAGTTCCGATTCAGGAAAGTCGATCCTAACTCGCTGAAAACGAGATATCCCGCAATTGGCGCGGCCTTTGCACTGTGATCTATGAGGATGTAGAACGCCGAGACGTAGCCTCATCCCCCGCAGCCCACTCACAGTCGAAGGAGAATCCTCGTTTTGCCGACAGTCCGCTTATTCGCTTTCATGTTGCTGATCGCCGCCTGTGCCTCAGCCCAAGATCACTTACAAAATCGGGTGTCCAGCGAAATGCGTTCGGAGGTCGAACCATCGGGCGGTTACGTTTCCGCTTCAACGCCGGTCGTATCGCTCCCCGATACACCAAAAGCACATCGAGTCATCGACAAGAAATTCATCTTCGTCATGGGAGCTCTGGGCGGCGCGGAGAGTATGCGCTTCACCACGCGCAAGTTGGTGATCGAACGTGAATACGCTGCCGGGGCGCCGTGGATCACGAGCGTCCCAACAAACCGGGGATGGGTCGCAAAATATTCGGCTCTCTACGCCACCGAATTGCTTGTCGCGTACGAGATCAAGAAGCCGCACTCCTGGTTTCCGGGTGACAAGGTTGTTAGAAGACTCTGGTGGGCCTATCCCTCGGCGATGTCAGCCATTCATATTAAGAATGCTGTAGGCAATATGCGAACCCAAGGCCCCGGCGGCTGCACCTCAGCGGAATGCGCGATGCAACTGCAATAATCCGTTCCATTCGACAGCTCACAATTGGACTTCTCGCACTTCAAGATCTCCGGAACATCGGATGCCGCAGGCCCATCCGTATAACACTAAGGCGCTCATCCGGTTATAATCGGGCCTATAGAATTCCCAGAGAAAGCGGGCTCTGATATGACTTCGGGCAATGGCAATTCCGGCAACGGCAATGGTAGTGGCAACAACGGCGCATATGTCCCCAAGCCGCGCGCGGAGTGGCTTGCGAGACGCAAGCAGGAAAATACCGACGGCAATTTTTCGCAGATGCACTACGGCCGCCTTGGCGTAATTACCGAAGAGATGGGCTACATCGCGCACAAAGAAAAGATTGCGCCGGAACTGGTGCGCGACGAAGTGGCGCGCGGGCGCATGATTATTCCCGCGAACATCAATCATCCAGAACTCGAACCGATGGCGATCGGAGTCGCGTCACTGTGCAAGATCAACGCCAACA
>PMHN01000270.1:0-13657 GCA_003156695.1 Gammaproteobacteria bacterium | reverse complement strand
ACACCGTGATGGATCTCTCGACTGGCGGAGACATTCACAATATTCGCGAAGCCATTCTGCGCCATTCGCCTGTGCCCATCGGCACCGTGCCGATTTATCAGGCGCTCGAAAAAGTCGGCGGCAAGGCCGAGGAACTCATCTGGGAAATTTACCGCGACACCCTCATCGAACAGGCCGAGCAGGGCGTGGACTACTTCACCATTCACGCCGGCGTGCGGCTGGCGTACGTGCCGCTCACGGTGAACCGGGTCACCGGCATCGTGTCGCGCGGCGGCTCGATCATGGCGAAGTGGTGCCTTGCGCATCACCGCGAAAGCTTCCTGTACGAGCACTTTGAGGAAATCTGCGCCATCTGCCGCGCCTATGACGTGAGCTTCTCGCTCGGCGACGGGCTGCGGCCCGGTTCCATCGCCGACGCCAACGACGCGGCGCAGTTTGCCGAGCTGGAGACCCTGGGAGAGCTGACGCAGATCGCCTGGCGCCACGACTGCCAGGTGATGATCGAGGGCCCGGGCCATGTGCCGATGCACAAGATCAAGGAGAACATGGACAAGCAGCTGCAGGTCTGCGGCGAGGCGCCGTTTTATACCCTGGGGCCCCTCACCACCGATATCGCTCCGGGCTACGATCACATTACCTCTGCGATAGGCGCGGCGATGATCGGCTGGTTCGGCACCGCCATGTTGTGTTACGTGACACCCAAGGAGCACCTGGGGTTGCCGGATCGCAACGATGTCAAGACCGGCGTCATCACTTACAAGATCGCCGCGCACGCGGCGGATCTCGCCAAGGGGCACCCGGGTGCGCGGGCGCGTGACGACGCGCTGTCGCGGGCGCGCTTCGATTTTCGCTGGGCGGATCAGTTCAATCTGTCGCTCGATCCGGATACCGCCTGCGCCTTCCACGACGCCACGCTGCCGAAGGAGGGTCACAAGGTCGCGCATTTCTGTTCGATGTGCGGGCCGAAGTTCTGCTCCATGCGCATCTCGCACGAAGTGCGGGCCGAGGCCCGCGCGCAGGGGATGCGCGACATGTCAGAGAAGTTTCGCGCCACGGGCGGGGAGTTGTACGTACCGGCGGAGACGGTGGCGCAGGCAGCAGCGGCGCGCGCCAAGGACGCCTGAGCATGCGCGTCACGGTCATCGGCGCAGGCGTCGCGGGCCTCACTTGTGCGCTGGAGCTCGCCGAGCGCGGGGCGAGCGTCGAGGTGCTGGAACGCAGCAGCGGGCTGGCCGCGGCCGGGTGCTCCTGGTTCTCCGGCGGCATGCTCGCGCCCTGGTGCGAGCTGGAGAGCTCCACGCCGCTCGTGACGCAGTTGGGGGCCGAGAGCATCCCCTGGTGGGCCGCGCGCTTCCCCGGGACGGTGACCAGGGGGACGCTGGTCGTCGCCCATGGACGCGATGTCGCGGAGCTCAAACAGTTCGCGCGCCGCACCGGGGAATTCCAGGAGCTCGACCGCGAACAACTCGGGGCGCTGGAGCCGGAACTCGGGGGGCGCTTCAGCCGCGCGCTGTATTTCCCGCGCGAAGGGCACCTTGATCCGCGCGCCGCGCTGCGCGCGCTGGTGCAGCGTCTGGAGGAGCTCGGCGTGAGCGTGCGCTTCGGCGTCGACGCTTCGGCCGCAATGCTCGCCGGACGAGCGGTGATCGACTGCACCGGACTCGCCGCGCGCACGGCGCTGCCGGATCTGCGCGGCGTGAAGGGCGAAATGCTGCTGCTGGGCCTGCCCGAGCTGGCCCTCAGGCGTCCGGTGCGGGTGCTGCATCCGCGGCTGCCGGTGTACGTGGTGCCGCGTGGGGACGGGGTCTACATGGTGGGCGCCTCCATGATCGAAAGCGATGAGGGCACGCGTATCAGCGCGCGCTCCATGCTGGAACTCCTGTCGGCGGCGTACGCGCTGCATCCGGCGTTTGGCGAAGCGCAGGTGCTGGAGATCGGCACCGGGGTGCGCGCGGCGTTCCCCGACAATCTGCCGCGCATCCGACGCGTAGGTGAGGCTCTTTACGTCAACGGCCTGTACCGGCACGGGTTCCTGCTGGCGCCCGCGCTTGCCCGCCGTGCGGCCCAAACGCTGCTCGACGGCCAGCACTTCGCGGAGGTGACGGATGAGGATTCTCGTCAACGGCGTCTGGCGTGAGCCAGGCGCTGCAGAGCTGGGGGCGGTGCTCGAGGAGTTCGGCTACCGGGGCGCCGTGGTGAGTACCGCCGTCAACGGCGAATTTGTCGCTACGGAGGCGCGCGCACATACGCTGCTCGCGGACGGCGATCGTGTCGAAGTGCTGGCGCCGATGCAGGGCGGATGAGTTAAGGGCGCCCAGATGCTGCAGCTGTATGGGGTCGGCGTGGGTTCGCGGTTGTTGCTGGGCACGGCCCGCTATTCGTCCCCGGCCGTGCTCACCGAGGCGGTGCGCGCGTCACGCACCGAAATTGTCACCGTGTCGCTGCGCCGCGAATCCGGGGGCGAACGCTCGGGCCAGGCGTTTTGGGCGCTGATCCGCGAGCTCAACGTACGCGTGCTTCCCAATACCGCCGGTTGCCATTCGGTCAAGGAGGCGGTCACGACCGCGCACATGGCGCGCGAGGTGTTTGGCACACCATGGATCAAGCTCGAGGTCATCGGTGAGGACGACACCCTGCAGCCGGACGTCTTCGGCCTGACCGAGGCGGCGCGCATCCTGTGCGCAGAAGGCTTCGAGGTATTCCCCTACACGACCGAGGACCTGGTGGTGGCGGAGCGGCTGCTCGCGGCGGGTTGCCGCGTGCTCATGCCCTGGGGCGCACCGATCGGCTCCGGCCGCGGGCTCAACAACCTCTTTGGGTTGCGCACACTGCGCGCTCACTTTGCGGGAGTGGCGTTGATCATCGACGCGGGACTGGGAGTGCCGTCGCATGCCGCGCAGGCACTGGAAACCGGCTGCGACGCGGTGCTCGTCAACACCGCCGTCGCGCAGGCGGGAAATCCGGTGCTCATGGCGGCCGCATTCGCCCAGGCGGTGGAAGCCGGCCGCACGGCCTACGAGGCGGGAGCCATCGAGGCGCGTGACTTTGCCTCGCCCTCGACACCGGTGGTCGGGACGGCGTTTCTGCGATGAACCTGCCGCGGGTCTATCCGATCGTAGATAGCGCCGCCTGGGTCCGGCGCCTGGCACCTATCGGCGTGAAGCTCGTACAACTGCGCATCAAGGGCGCTCCGCGTGCGCAGCTGCGCGCGCAAATCCGCACGGCGCGCGAGTGCTGTGCTGCGAGTGGCCTGCAGCTGGTCGTGAATGATCACTGGCAGATCGCCCTCGATGAACACTGTGACTTTGTGCACCTGGGCCAGACAGACCTGGAAAGCGCGGACGTGCCGGCGCTGCGGCGCGCCGGCGTGCGCCTGGGTGTCAGCACCCACGATGACGGGGAGCTCGAGCGGGCGCTGCGCCTGCAACCGGACTATGTGGCGCTCGGGCCGGTCTACCCGACGCTGCTGAAAGTCATGCCCTGGGCGCCACAGGGACTCGCACGCATCACGCAGTGGAAGGCGCGCGTCGGTGCCATACCGCTGGTGGCAATCGGCGGGCTGACGCTCGAGCGTCTCCCCGGCGTCCTGGCCGCGGGCGCCGACGTGGCTGCCGTCGTTACCGACATCGTGCGCGACGTAAACCCGGAGTCGCGCGCGCGAGCGTGGCTCGCGGCCGCGGCGACCGCAGCACCTGCAGTGGCGGCGTGATCATGGGCGAGCGGTATTCGCGGCAGACGATCCTTCCGGAGGTCGGGGCGCAGGGTCAGGCGCGGCTGGGCGCGGCGCACGTGCTGGTGGTGGGGGCCGGGGGGCTCGGTTCAGCGGTGCTCGAATATCTGAGCGCGGCCGGCGTGGGGCGGCTCACGATCGTGGATCACGACCGCGTCGAGGAATCCAACCTGCACCGCCAGCCGCTGTACCGCATGACCGACATCGGCGAGTTCAAGGTGCGTGCGGCGCGCGCGGCGCTGCTGCAGCTCAATCCCACGGTGCGCATCGAGGCGCTGGTACAACGGCTCGGCGCGGGCAACGCCGGGGAACTGGTCGCGGCGGCCGACGTGGTAGTGGATGCGGCGGACAGCTTCGCGGTCACTCATATACTGAGTGACGCCTGCCAGCGCGCGGGCCGCGTACTCATCAGTGCTTCGGTACTGGGACTTAAGGGCTACGTCGGAGTTTTTTGCGGCGGTGCTCCGGGGTATCGCACGGTGTTTCCGGAGCTGCCACGTCAGGCCGGTTCCTGCGCGCAGTCCGGAGTGCTGGGCACGGCGGTGGGCGTTATGGGCACTTTGCAGGCACACCTGACGCTGGCGGTGTTGCTGGGGCTTAAGCCCCCGGTGCTCGGGCGGCTGTTGTCAGTGGATTTTCTGACCCTGCACGTCGGGAGCTTCTCCTTCCAGGGATCCAGCGAGCCGCAAGGAACTGCATTCGTCTTCATCGATCCGGCGGATGTAACGCCTGAGGATCTGGTCATTGATCTGCGCAGCGTTGCCGAGGCACCGCACTCGCCGTTTGCCGCGGCACTGCGCGCGGAGGTGGAGGCGGTGGAAGCTGCGCAGGTGAGCGTGCCGTCAAATCCCCGGGTGGTGGTGTGTTGCCGCACGGGCGTGCGCGCGTGGCGCGCCGCACGCGCCCTCACGGCTCAGGGTCATCGCAACATTGCGCTGATCGCGCTGGGCGAGTGACCGCGGTCCTGGTCATCGCGGCCTCCGACTCCAGCGGTGGAGCGGGGCTGACGCGCGATGCAATGGTCCTCGCGCACTTCGGCTGCGACGTCTTGTGCGCGGTGACGGCCGTCACCGCCCAGACCGACGCGCAGGTGACGGCAATTCATGCCGTGCCCGCGCAGGTGGTCGCCGCGCAGATTGGCGCCGCGTTCGCGGGCCGCCGGGTGGGTGCGATAAAACTCGGCATGCTCGGTACCGCCGCCAACGTGCTGGCGGTGATTCAGAGCATTCCGCCGCGCGCCATCGTACCGCTGGTGTTGGATCCGGTACTGGCCGCTTCCTCGGGTGCTGCGCTTCTCGACACCGAGGGCACGGATGCATTGCGGACACGGCTGCTGCCGCGCACGACACTGCTGACACCCAATGTCCCAGAGGCCGCGCTGCTGTTGGGAGCGGCGCCGGCGAGGAGCCGTGATGAACTTGAGCGCCAGGCACGCGCTCTGTTGGATCCGGGGCCCGCTGCGGTGCTGTTGAAGGGCGGACACGCGAGCGGGGCTACGGCGGTTGACCTGCTGGTGGTCGCCGGCGAGCCCGCGCGCGAGCTCTGCGCTCCGCGCCTGCAGGCGACACTGCGCGGCACCGGCTGTGCACTCGCGTCCGCAATCGCCGCGGGACTTGCGCAGGGGCTCGCGCTCGCGGAAGCCTGCGAGCAGGGCAAGCGCTACGTCACGCAGTTACTGCACCGTCAACTATAAGAGTCCGGTTCAACAGCTGTCGTTGCCCAGCGACAGCGCCTGCGCAAGTCAACGGCGCACGCGTCAACCAACTTCGGTCTCATTCGCTGTAAGCACAAAGCCGCAGACCGCGGCATGCAACGCGAACAGGGACGGAACGTATGAACCGCATTATGTTGCGACGGGCGATAAACAGCGCACTCCTGGCCGGTATCACAGCGGCGCTTGCCGCGTGCGGCGGCGGGAGTTCTGGTGCAACCTCCGGCGGCGCGACCGCCGCCACCACGGGCTCCGTACCCGTGTTGGTCAGCGATGCCTCATCCGAGGACTGGGCCGTGATCGGGGTCCGGGTCCTGAGCATCGCCCTTGTACCCCAGGGCGGCGGCAGCGCGGTGACGGTCTGGACCGCGCCGGCGCAGGTGCCGTACGTGAACCTCGAGGAGCTCGACCAGATTGCCGAGAGTCTCGGCAATGCCAATGTGCCTGTCGGCACCTACAGCGCCGCGCTGCTCACCTTGAGCGCCAACCCCGGGGACGTGCTGCTGACTGTGTCAGCAGACCCCGAGAGCGGCTTCCCGGTCGCCGCCGGCACCACGATCGCGTCGAACCTGATCCAGGTCCAGGGCAAGCAGGGCAGCGCCGGCAGCTACACCGTGCCGATGCAGGTCAGCTTCGATTCCCCACTGACCGTTACCACCGGCACCAACGATGCGCTGGACCTGGAGTTTGATCTCGCGCATCCGGCGTTCATCGTCGGCCACACGCCACCCGCCGCGGACGGCAACACCCTGTGGGCGATCAATTTCAACGGCCCGGTGCGCCCGCACCACGTGCACGACCTTGCGGACCTGGTGCTGCGTCACACCTATGGCACCGTGACCGCGGTGTCCTCGGACGACACCTCCATCACCATCACCAAGGACTTCGCGGCGCTGCCGGTCACCAACCCGGAAACCGCGATCCCGAGCAACCTGTCCCTGCAGATCCTTGCCGACGCCAGCAACGGCACGATCTTCTATGACGTGGACGCGAAGACCCGCAACGTGATCAAGAACTTCTCCACCGTGGCGCCGACCCTCGACGGCAGGTATGTGCGCATCGCCGCGCGCTACCAGGAGAACGGCACGCTCGTTGCGGTGCGCATGTGGGCGAGCAACACATTCAACAACGTCTGGGTCAGCCCGGAAGGCCACGTGCTGCACGTCAACGCGAGCACGGACATCGTCACCATCGACAACGAGTCTGGTGTGGGCGTGCCGGTGACCGTGGACGCCAATACGCAGTTCTACTTCCGCACGCCGGCGAACGCGGTTGCCGATGCCACGCCGATCGGCACCGGTACGGGGTTTCTCACCTCCGATGACCTGGTGCGCGGCTTCAAGGTGCACGTGAGCGTGGTCGATCCACTGGCCACGCCGCTCGTCGCGCAGACGATTGACATCGAGACCGCGGCCTACGCCGGCAGCATCTCGGCAGCAAACACCACCGGGTTTACCTACACGCGTGAGTTTGCGACGGCAAGCGATGACTACACGGTCACCCTCGACTATATAAATGGGGGTTCGGCGAACGGCGAGGGTGACAGCGGCAATCCGCTCGTGGGTTTCAAGTGGTGGAACTTCGCCTACCCGACGCTGCTGACGAGCGGTAGTGATGCGGTCACGCAGTTCGTCGCCGCAACCAATGGCGGGGTGAGCTTCGGTGGCAGCGTCGGGAACCTCAGCGCCTGGGGCGTGAGTGCCGCGCGTTGGGCCGACATGTCCAACCCCACAGGCTGGTCACTGTCGGACGCCATCCTCATGCCAACGCCCGTGCCGCTCGGCACCGTGACCACTGCATTCGCAGGCAATTCCTTCGCCATGTCGGTGCAGGGTGGTGCAACCGTGGCGACTGTTGATGTGAGCACCACGAGTGGCTCGGCCACTCTGGTCTACCAGGTCGATCGCAGCAACGGCGTGATCACGGTGAGTCCGATTGACATCACCACCAGCAGCGGACTTGCGGCCATCACCAGCGGCCTGGCCAGCGGCGCAACCGTCAAGGTCTACGGTGTGCCGCAGGCGGGTTCCCTCATGGCATACGTGATCGTGTACTACACCGGTCTCATGCCGACCTCTGTGACGGGAAGTTGACGGCTTGCGGCGTGGCAGGGAAGCCGCGCCGTTGGGGAGAAGGGCGCCACGAAGGATTCGTGGCGCCCTTCGCTTTCCGGGTATCGTGCCGCGGATGCCACAGGACAAAACCAACGAGCTCGGAAGCCTTGCGCATCGCGCGATGCTCGAGCAGGGACTCGAGCCGGACTTCTCGTCCGCCGCGCTCGCGCAGTTGCAGGCCATTACCGGACCCGCAAAAGAGACTGGCCCGCAAATCCGCGATCTGCGCGCGCTCCTGTGGTGTTCGATTGACAATGACGACTCGCGTGATCTGGACCAGATCTCCGTAGCGCAGCCGCTGGCGGGAGGCGCGGTGAAGATCCTGGTGGGGATTGCGGATGTCGACGTCACTATCCCGATCGGTTCGCCGCTCGATGCGCACGCGAGCGCCAATACAACCTCGGTGTACACAGCGGCGAAGATTTTCCCGATGCTTCCGGAGCGACTGTCCACCGACATCACCTGCCTTGCCGAAGATCAGGAGCGCCTGAGCATGGTCGTCGAAATGACCATCAGCGCCGATGGCTCCGTGACCGTATCCGATGTGTACCGCGCGCTGGTGGTGAACCGCGCCAAGCTCGCTTACAACAGTGTGGCCGCCTGGCTCGACGGCAAGGGGCCGGCACCCCCGCGGGTCGCCTCCGTTGCCGGTATGGACCAGCAGCTGCGCATCCAGGATGGCGTCGCGCAGGTGTTGAAGCGGGTGCGGCAGGCGCAGGGCGCCCTCGCACTGACCACCCTCGAACCACAGGCCGTATTCGAAAACTCGAACCTCATCGACCTGCAGGCTGACGAGGACAATCGCGCCAAGGAACTCATCGAGTACTTCATGATCGCGGCCAATGGGGTCGTGGCGAGGTTCCTGGAGGCAAAGGGATCGTCGTCGCTGCGCCGCGTGCTGCGCGAGCCGGAACGCTGGAGCCGGATCGTGGAGCTCGCCAAAGGCCTGGGTGAAACCCTGCCGGGGGCGCCCGATGCGCGCGCGCTGAGCGCGTTTCTCGTCAAACGCCAGCAGGCCGCTCCGGCGCGGTTTCCCGATCTTTCGCTCTCCGTCGTGAAGCTCCTCGGGGCCGGCGAGTACGTGCTGAAGCAGCCGGGCCAGAAGGCGGAAGGACACTTTGGTCTCGCCGTGGATGACTACACGCACGCGACCGCGCCCAATCGCCGCTTTCCGGATGTGCTCGGGCAGCGGCTGGTCAAGGCAGCGCTCGCCGGACGTCCCGCACCCTATAAGGACGATGAGCTGCGCACGCTCGCGGCGCACTGCACCGCGCAGGAAGGTAACGCGGCGAAAGTCGAGCGCCAGATCGCGAAGTCTGCCGCGGCGCTGCTGCTCGAATCGCGCGTGGGGCAGCAGTTCGACGCCATGGTGACCGGCGCGTCCGACAAGGGAACCTGGGTGCGTATCCGGNNGGAAGGGCGGCTCATCAAGGGCTTCCAGGGCCTGGACGTCGGCGACACGGTACGGGTGCAACTCACGCACACCGACGTGCAGCGCGGTTTCATCGATTTCGCACGCGCATCAGGTTCCTGATCCAGCCACGTCGGAAAACGCCGACGACGCCTAATGCCGACACGTTGCCGTGTCGTCCTAAATGGACTTATATCGTGTGACGCTGACCGCACGGATTGCCCGCGCGGTGGGTCGATGAACAAGGATGTTGCGGCTACCGCGCGGGCAAGCCTACTTGGGACAAAGAGTGGGAGACCAAACAGGTCTTCGATCACCCACGGAGGTGTGTCAATGAAGTACTTCAGCAGTGTATTGGCCGCCACGGCCGCAGTGGGGCTGGCCTCCCTCGCCTGGGGCGCGGGCCCGGAAGATCAGTCCATGGCTGGGCCACAGCCAGCCATGTCGCCGCAGCAATCGATGCCGCAACAGACGGAGCCACCGGCCGCAACGGAGACCTCCCCGCAAACCTCCCCACCCAGCTCGCATCTCGCGGCGCTCGTGCCGGCGGGTATGACCACGGAGCAAGCCTGCGCCGGGTTCAAGAGCGTGAAGGATTGCGCCGCCGCGTTGCACGCGTCGCAGAATCTCAGCATCCGGTTCGAGGACCTGAAGGGCAAGATGACGGGCGGGCAGCGGCTCGGGGCTGCGATCCATTCGCTGAAGCCCGAAGCCAACGCGCGCACCGAAGCGAAGAGAGCCGAGGGCCAGGCTGAGGGCGACGTCCACGGGTCGCGAGGCTGAGGCCCGAAGCGCAACTAACATACTCTGGGTGCGGTCCACGGGAGGACCGCGGGNNCTGCGCGCCGCTCAGAATGCGATCCAACCCCACAGCTGCCAGTGCCAGGCCCTCGAAGAACGCCAGCAGGAACACGCCGTTGCGCAGCACGGTCGCAACGCCGAGGGCACTGATGTCGGCGAATGGATAGAGATAGCGGCCGGTCAAGGCTCCCAGCAGTACAGAGAATGCGAAATAGGCCAGCGGGTAACCGAGCCAGCCGATGGTCTGCGCCCAGCGCAGCCCACCCTTCGGGGCGCAGCACAGCCACCAGATCACATACAGGAGCGGCACGATGTCGTGGAGGAGGGCGTCGGATAGCTTGTGCAGCCCGGTGGGGGCCCACAGGCTCCTCAACAGCAGTGAGTAGATGAGGCCGACGACAAAAATATAGACGGCGGTCGCGGCCAGCACGCCGCGAGGTGCGACAAAACCTCGCCCGCCGATGAGGCCCGACGTGGCCACGATCGCCACCAGCAGGTTGGTGAGAACGGTGAAATAACACAGGGCGTCGAGGATCCCGGCCAGGGGTGAGCGACCGGCGTTCGTGGCGGCGCGCGCCGAGACGATCAGCTGCAGGATGAGTCCCAGCCATCCGAGGATGGCGATGAGGAGGGGCAGGGTGCGGGCCGGTCTGCCTGGGTCCTTCATGCGCCCCTACTTCAGGTAGGCGTGCACAACCTCGATCAGGTGCTTGGCTCCGCGCGCCCGCTGACGATCCCGGTCGTGCGTCGGGTCCGACAGGTGCACGCGAATATGATCTTCCAGCAGTTCGGCCATCAGTCCGTTGGCCGCGCCGCGCGCGGAAACGGTGAGCTGCATGACCTTGGCGCAGTCGGCATCCTTCTGCAGGGCGCGCTCGATCGCGTCCACCTGGCCCCGCAGGCGTCGTACACGCTGCAGCAGTTTGGTCTTGTCCTCGAGTGTATGTCCCATGTCAGCGCGGTCTCCGCAGTCCGTTTACGATAGGGTAGGGGGTATAGTATACGATGAAACGGGGCGTTCATTGCGCCGTTTGGCGCCAATCCCCACCCAGGGCCTTGACCAGCAGCACGGTGGCGTTCACGCGCCGCGTCTGGATGTCGACCGCCGCCAGCCTGGCTGCGAGCGCCGCGTTTTCGGTGCTCACGACCTCAAGGTAGGTGACGATTCCCCCCTTGTAGCGCAGATTTGCCTGCTCGAGCGCCCCTTGCGCCGCCGTCACCGCGGCCGTCTGACTCACGTTCTCGCGCTCGAGCTGGCGCAGCGCCGCGAGATTGTCTTCCACGTCCTGGTAGGCGGTAAGCACGGTGCCGCGGTAATTGGCCACCTGCTCGTCGTAGGCGGCGTGGGCGGCGGCAGACTGTGCGGCGTGCAGCCCGGCGTCGAACACCGTGAGCAGTGCCTGCGGGCCGATCGACCAGTATTCGGCCGGTGCACTCAGCAAGTTGGATGTGGCGAGAGCCTGGGTGCCGGCGCCGCCCACGAGGCTGAACACCGGGAAGTAAGCCGCGCGCGCAACACCGATCGCCGCGTTCGCAGCCGCGACACGCCGCTCGGCGGCCGCCACGTCGGGGCGGCGCTCGAGTAGCTGCGACGGCATCCCGGGATCGAAGCCGGGCGCGGCAAGATCCGTGTCAGCGCCGCGGGCGGGCAGCGTGAAGCTGCTGGCCTCCTGCCCGATCAGCACCGCGATCGCGTGCTCGAACTGCGCACGGGCGATGCCGAGGTCGGTCGCCTGCGCCTCCGCGGCATCGAGCTGCGTGTCCGCCTCGGCGAGATCCTCCTCGGAANNGGGTGTCCTCGGCCTGGGTGCGCGCGGTCTCCAGCTGCGTCTGCGCCTCCTGCACGTCGGCGATGGCCGACGCCCCGCCGTGATAGAGGTTTTCGGTCAGTTGCAGCGCGCGGGCGTAGTCGGCGACCGTGCGATCCAGGAGCTGCTGCTGCCGGTCGAGCCCGCGCAGGCTGAAGTAGTCGCTGGCGAGTTCCGCATGCACGGCAAGATTCAGCGCGGCGGCATCACCGGCGGTGGCGGCTTCCGTGGCGCGCGCCCCGGCGACGGTATTGCGGATACGCCCGAAAAGATCCACCTCGTAGGAAAGATCGCCACCGACGATGAAGGTATCTCCGGTACGGGGTTTGCCCGGCACGTAGGTCGGCGCGTAGACCGAGGTTTCCCCGCGCGTGGCGCTCGCCTGGGCGGTGAGCGTCGGAAACCACGCGGAGCGCGCGGCGCTGGTCTGCGCGCGCGCCTGCTCGAGGCGCGCGAGCGCTGCCTTGAGACTCTGGTTGGCGGTGCTGACCTCAGCCTCGAGGGCATCCAGATCCGGGTCGTGGAACATCTGCCACCACTGCCCGCGCGGCACGGCATCCGCGGGGGTCGCTATCTTCCAGCCGGCCGTCTCTTTGTAGACGGGCGGTGGCGCGGGCATGGCGGGGCGTTCGTAGTGGGGTGCGAGCGAGCAGCCACCCAGGGCCGCCAGCACCGCGAGTGCAACTGCGGCGGAACGCCGCATCAGGAGTGCCCAGTGGCTGCCGGCTTGGCGGCCGCCGGCTGCGGGGGCGCGAGGCGCACTTGATCGCCGTCTGCGATGGAGTCCGGCGGATTGGCCACCAGCACATCGTTTGCCGTGATGCCCGAGAGCACCTCGATCTCGGTGCCGAAATCGCGGCCTTGGGTGATGAGCTGCAGGTGTACCCGGTGCTGATCGTCGAGAATCGCGACCCGCAGTCCGTCGGTGCGGAACAGCACGGTGTTCACAGGGATGCGCAGCGAATCATCCACGCCCGCCAGGTTGAAGTACACCTGGGCATAAGAGCCTGGCAGCAACTCGCCCAGGGAGTTGTCGATCTGGAGCTCGACCTGCAGCGTGCGGGAGTTGGCATCCAGGGCGCGCGAGGTGTTGGCAACCACGCCCTCATAGCGCTTGCCGGGATGCTCTGCGAACACGAGTCCGGCGCTGAGTCCCTGGTGGATGGCGGAGGTGTACAGCTGTGGAACCGACACATAGATGCGCAGGCGATGCAGGTCCGCCACGCGAAACAAGGCGTTGCCGGTGCTCTGTCCGGCATTGATGAGCGCTCCGACGTCGGTGTTGCGCTGGGTGACGACCCCATCGAAGGGCGCGAGTACGCGCTTGAAGGACTCCAACTCCTGCAGCCGCGCTAGGTTGGCGGCCGACGATTGCTTGGCGGCGGCCTTGGCCGCCGCATCCCCGGCGCGCTGGTCGGCGTCCTGCTGCGAGACCGACTCAGTGGCGAGCAGACCCTTCCAGCGTTCGTTGGTGGTGCGCGCCAGGTCGTAATTGGCCTGCGCGGTGCCCAGGTCCGCCTGCGCCTGACGCAGCTCCTGGTCGACCTCCGGGGTCTCGATCTCGGCCAAGAGCTGCCCCTTCTTGACCGGCGTGCCGATGTCGGTGTGCCAGACTTTCAGGTAGCCGTTGGTGCGCGCGTAGATTGGGGCCTCGTAGAAGGCCTGCACGCTCCCGGGCAGCACCAGGGTGTCCTTGCCCGGGCCACCGCGGGGCTTGACGGTGGTCACCGTCGCCACACCGGCACCCGCGGCCTGCTTCTCGAGCGTGTTGCGGGCGCTCAAACGGATGGCTATGCCCAAGACGGCAATGACGAGCGCTACGCCAAGGAGAATCAGTACGTACCGCCGTGTCCGCGGGTCGGCCGCGTGCGGGGCCGGCGGGCTAGTGGGCTGGTCGGACATTACTGTCACTCCGGCGCGAATGAATCATGGAGAAGACCGTGGGCACGAAGAACAGCGTGGCAATGGTGGCGAACACTAAACCGCCGATCACCGCGCGGCCGAGCGGGGCGTTCTGTTCGCCACCGTCACCCAGCCCGAGGGCCATGGGCACCATGCCAATGATCATGGCGAGCGCAGTCA
>PMHN01000345.1 GCA_003156695.1 Gammaproteobacteria bacterium | reverse complement strand
AAAAGATTTGCGAGGCCCTGCGCGCGGCTGGCATCGAGGTTTGGTTCGACCAAAGCGAACTGCGGGGCGGCGACGCCTGGGACCAGTCGATCCGCAAGCAGATCAAGACCTGCGCGCTGTTCATTCCGGTCATCTCGCACGCCACGCACGATCGGCGCGAGGGGTACTTCCGTCTTGAATGGAAGCTGGCGGTTGATCGCTCTCACCTCATGGATGCCGAAATGGCCTTCCTGCTGCCGGTCGTGATCGACGACACGCATGATGGTGATGAACGCGTGCCGGAGCGGTTCCGGGAAGTGCAATGGTCGCGCCTGCCCGACGGGCAGACATCGCCAGCATTCATCGAGCGCGTACGTCGGTTGCTGTCATCCGAAGTGTCGACAGCCACTGAAGCGCCAGTAAGTGCAGTGTCCGCGGCCGCACCGGGACTCAGGAGGCCGGTGCGCGCATCCCGGCGGTCAAAGCCGGTACTGCTCGCGGCAGTCGCTATCGTTGTCCTCGCGGCGCTCGCTTACTTACTCGCCAATAAGTTCTGGATCCTCAAACACGCCATGCCAGAGACGGCTGCCCGCGCGGGCCCGACCCCCACCGCCTTCGCCCCGCCACCGCATTCGATTGCGGTGCTGCCCTTTGTGAACATGAGCGGAGACAAAGAGCAGGAGTATTTCTCGGATGGATTGACGGAAGAGATCCTCAACTCGCTTGCGCGCGTCAACGAGCTACAGGTCGCGGCGCGCACCTCCTCCTTCTCCTTTCAGGGTGAGCACCCGGACATTGCCACCGTTGCGCACAAGCTGAATGTGGGCGCCATACTCGAGGGCAGTGTGAGGCGTTCGGGCAACACCGTGCGTATCACCGCGCAGCTCATCAATGCGGTCAGCGGATTTCACCTCTGGTCGCAGACCTATGATCGCGACCTTGGGGATGTGCTGCAGCTGCAGACCGAAATCGCAAACGCGGTCGCGAGCGCACTCAAAGTCACGTTGCTTGGCGATGTGGCGGCGAAGGTGGAGCTGGGCGGGACGCGCACCCCGGAGGCATTTGACGCGTATCTGCGCGGCCTGCGGACCACTCGCACCGGCTCGGCGGCGGGTGATTACCAGGCAGCGATCGACGACTTCAGCAAGGCCATCCGGCTGGATCCTGACTACGCACTGGCGTTCGCGATGCGCTCCATCGCACGCACGGCCCACACGCAGGAGCTTGAGAGCGGCAGTGCAATGCACGAGGGCTTCAATCAGGCGTTGGCCGATGCGCAGAAGGCCATCGCACTGGCTCCGGAGCTCGGCGAGGGTCATGCGGCGCTGGCTGAAGTTTTCGAGTTTGGCTTTCTGGACTTCAGCCGCGCGAGCCAGGAGTACGAGCGCGCCGAGGCGCTGGCGCCCGGTAGTGCCACGGTTCTCATCTACAGCAGCATGTTCAGCGCCTACATGAATCGCCCCGAGGCCGCGATGGCCGCCGCGCGCCGCCTGGTCACGCTTGATCCACTGAATCTGCGCAGCCACCGTGTGCTGGGTGGCGTGCTGCAGATCGCCCGCCGGGACAGCGAGGCGATCGCGGCCTTTGACGAGTCCATCGCCCTGCAACCATCGGCCGTGGCTTACGCGCTGCGCGGCCAGTCGTACTATGCGCTGGGCGACCTCGAGAACGCCCGAACCTCATGTGAGGGCCAGCCGGACTTGTGGGAGATTCGTCTGTGCCTGGCCCTGACGTACGACAAGCTCGGTCGTCACGCCGACGCCGCGGCCATGCTGGCGAAAATGCAGAGCGCGCTGGGCAATGCTTCCGCGTACCAATATGCGCAGATCTACGCGCAATGGGGCAACCCTGCCAGGGCACTGGAGTGGCTTGGCACCGCCGTTAATCTGCGCGACTCGGGCCTGGTGGTGCTAAAGACTGACCGCCTGTTAGATCCGCTGCGGCACGAGGCCCGCTTTCAGGCCATCGAAGGCGCGCTCAGGTTCCCCTGATTAAAGGCCGCCCGAGTCAGGGGTCTGCGAGGGCACCAGATCGCGGCTGCGCGCCGACCAGCGCACGAGCCCGACCGCGTAGGTCGTGTAGTACCCGGCGAGCATGCCAACAAGCAGCAGTGTCAGTGGTGTGAGGCTCGCTCCCGGCGGCGCAGACGACGCACCGGCAGAGCCCGGGAATCCGCCGACGGCGAAACGCCAGGCAATACGGCACACCAGCAGGACGGAGAGTGCAATCCCTAAGTGGGCGCTCGGGGTGTAGAACCGCCCCGCGGGCGTCACTTCGAAGCGCGTCAGTCGCAGTCCGAGCAGGCCGAGGCCGATGCCAGCGACGGCGCCCCCCGCCAGATACATCCAGATGGCTTCTGGCGCGCGCAGGGACGCAAACGCCAGCATCGCGATCAACAGCGGGAACAGGACGATGGTGACCCAGGGGCGTACGGGCGAGAGCCGCTGGCGTCCGATGGTACGTCGTATCCTCGAGTGCAACCGCCAGGCGATCAACGCGATGATCGCAATGGTCAGAAGCACGTGTTGCGCCGATGGTGTCACGCAGACCTCTCGCCGATAGTGTCCATGCCGGTGCGGGAGGATACCCGCATCGGCCGGCCGGCGGTGCCCAGACTACTGGGTTACCGAGATTCGGGCGCGCGCGCGGCGCGCGGCATCGGACGCATTGCCCTGGGTGCGTGGCCGCAGGCTTGGAAGCACCTCGGTTTCTGACGCAAGGCACAGGAGCACGACCGCGGCGCTCACGGTGAGCACCCCGCCTACGATCAACAAACCCACAGCGACAATCATGTCTGCGGTTGCCTCCTTGAGCACAAGCTTCGCACGCGATCGCGCCGGCGTGCCGCTGCCTTTGGTGAGCCCCGGACCTACACCATTCGAGGGAGGCCGGGCTAAGATCGGGCCTTGCAAGCCATTGTCTTCGCCCACCGGCGCAACACCCTCGCCTTCTGGTGCGGCTGCGTCATGGTCATCGCCGGAGTGCTCCTGCACCTGCCGATGTTCCTCATGGCCCGGGCCAATCACTACCTCATGGCCGGCATGCCCATGGATACCGGCATGTTGATCGGCATGGCGGCGATCGTGCTGGGCGTACTCCTCGCCGGCTACGGCCTGCTACCCAGTTTCCCCGAGCGCACCCCGGGCGGGCCGTTGCACGACGTGATCGCGCACATAGAAAGTGCACCGTTGACCGCCGCGCACTGGCACATCGCGGGACTCCTCGCCCTGGCTCTGGTCATCGATGTCATGAAGCCGGCGAGCCTCGGGTTCGTGACGCCCGGCATGCGCACGGAATACGGTGTTGGATCGCAGATAGTGGCGTGGCTGCCATTTGCGGCACTCCTCGGCACAGTGGTCGGGTCTTTCGTGTGGGGCACGCTCGCCGATGTCTATGGGCGCCGCGCGACCATCGTGCTGTCGTCGGTGATGTTCATAGGCACATCGATCTGCGGCGCGATGCCGAGCTTCTGGTGGAACGTCGGTATGTGTTTCATGATGGGCGCGGCGGCCGGCGGCATGTTGCCCGTGGCCTACGCGCTGCTCGCCGAGATCATGCCGACCCGGCACCGCGGCTGGAGCCTGGTGCTGGTCGGTGGCATCGGCGCGATCGGCGGATTCTTCGCCGCCAGCTCCTTCTCGGCGCTGCTGCAGCCGCACTTCGGCTGGCGGATCATGTGGTTCCTGAACCTGCCGACCGGGCTGATCCTGGTGCTCCTAAGTCCCTTCCTGCCCGAGTCAGCGCGCTTTCTGCAGCACATCGGCCGGGGCGACATCGCGCGCGCCTCCCTCGCCCGCTTCGGGGTGGTGCTGACCGCCGACGCACCGCCCGCACCCGNNGTGCTCACGGCCGACACGCCGCCCGCACCCGACAGTCACGCGCCCGTGCCACCCATCAGCCGCGGGTTCCTGGGCGTCACCGCCGCGCTGACCCTCTCGGGGCTCGTCTGGGGCCTGGTCAATTTCGGGCTGCTGCTGTGGCTGCCCGCGGCGCTGATTGCGGACGGGCGCAGCGTCGGTGCCTCGAGCGCGCTGATTGCNNCCCCGACCGTCATCGTGTGCGCCTGGATGTTCAGCTCCTGGAGCACCAAGTGGTCGCTCATCACCATGACCGGCCTCATGGTGGCGGGGTTGTTCGGGTTATCGGTGCAGGGAGCCAGCGCTAGCGGGTTCTCCCATCCGGTGCTGCCGCTGGCGCTGGTAATTTTCGGCTCCTGTGGACTCATCTCCATGTTGCTGCCGTACGCGGCGGAGAGCTATCCCTTGCGCATCCGCGGGCGCGCCACCGGTTGGGTCGCCGCATGCAGCAAGCTCGGCGGACTCATCGCGCAGACCCTGAGTGTCGTCGGCGCCGTGCCGTCGCTCGCGGTGACTATCCTCGCCATCGCCGCACCCGCGTTCCTCTCCGCGCTGCTGATCGGGCTCTTCGGACACGAGACGCGCGGACGTGACCTGCATGAAATTGATGCCGCTGGAAGCGGCACACGCGTGCGCCCCGAAGCGTAGCGGCAGGCCTGTAGTCACGCAGCGCAGTCACTCGATCGTGACCAGCGCGACCTTTCCCACACCGCTCTCCGCCAGCACCAGTCCGCCGTCGCGCGTGGGCATCATGTTGCGCACCACGCCGCCGCCGGACGGAATGATCCAGGTCTGGAACTTCTGGGACTTCGGATCAAACCGCACCAGCGTGTTGGGGCGCACGCCAGACTCGCTGTACCAGATGATGTCGTGCAGCGCAGTGATGCCGTAGGGCTGCGAGGTGGAACCCCCGGGGGACGCCCATTCCTGCACGACGCCGCTCTTCGGGTCATAGCGCCCGAGATAGCCGCGCGCGTAGTCCGAATACCAGATGACATCGTCGCTGGTGATGGCGACCCGCCGCGGCCGTGCACCGGCATTGGGCAGCACGTGTTCGTGGATTGCCATGGTGACCGGATCGATGTCCGCAATCCTGTTGGTGCCGAACTCGGCAAAGTACGGCACGCCCTTTGAACTGATGACCATGCCGTAGGGCAACGCGTGCGCGCTCGGCACCGTCACGAGCCTCACCACGCCGGTGTGTGGGACGAGCCGGCCGATCATGTTGGCGCCCTGCACCGTGAACCACAGCACCCCCTTGCCGTCGAATATCGGGGTGTGAGGATCGCGCGCGGCCGGATCGGGCATCTTGTATTCAGTGATGACGCCGCTCGCGGGATTGAGCTTGCCGACNNGTGCGGATCGCGTGCCTTGGGATCCGGCATCCTGTATGCGGTGATTGCGCCGCTTTTTGGGTCGAGTTTGCCCACGTATGCGGCCGAGTTCGCCGTAAACCAGATGTTGCCGGCTGCATCGGCGGTGAGCCCGTGGGGACCTGAGTCCGGAACCCGCGTGGGATATTCCCGGATCGCGCCGCTCTTAGGGTCGATGCGCCCGAGGACGCTCGCGTGCTGGCCGGTGTACCAGATCGCCCCATCCGCGGTCGCCAGCGGATCGTGTGGAAATGCGCCCGGCGTCGCGACCGCCCACTCCTTAAACGAAAGTCGTACATCGCCGGCAACGACGTTCGCCGCGGCCTGCTGTTTCGGCGGGAAACCTCCCGCCAGGTACGCGATGAGGATCGGCACCTCAGCGGGCGTCAGCTGTACACCGATCTTCATCATCCGGTCCACGACGCCCTGCCAACCCTCGCGGCTGTAGCCCGGCGCAACCAGCCGGCTCGCATCGTGGCAACTCACACACTTCGCCTGGGCGATGTCCCGGCCGGCGCCAGGAGGAAGGGTCGGTCCCGCGGCAGGACTTTGGCCCCACACGGACCCTGTAATAAGGAGAGCAATNNACAAGGAGAGCGGCACCGCTTGCGATAACTCGTAGCGCCGTGGACATCTGCGTGCGCCCCATCAGCTTCTCGAGGTCACCTCATGGTACGCGTGTGGGCGGTGCCATGTGACGTAGCGCACATTGGTCTCTTGGCGCCGCACTGCCGCAACCGCGCCTGTTACGAACTGTTCTCAAAATCCGCCATACCCTGCCCGGCAGGCCACCGAAATGCGACATATGTCCACCATCCGCAGGGGCTTCCGGTCAAAAATTCGCGTCAATTGCGGCCCAAAGCGATGCCGTATAGCGATTTGTCTTTCAACCATTGATCGGGAGATTTATGCGTAACGTACTCACTGCCCTACTGACCACGGGCGCTCTGCTCGGGGCCGCCGGCAGCGCTTCGGCTGCAGACCCTGCCACGACTACCTTTACCGTCACGGCGACGGTGGTCAAGAACTGCACGGTGTCGGCCGTCCCCTTGGCGTTTACCTACACGCCGGGCGCCGGTAACGTGGCGAGCAACACCACGGTATCCGTGAGCTGCACCAACGGCACGACGTTCAACACCGAGCTGAACGCCGGCACCACCGCCGGCGGCACGATCGCTCAGCGTCTGATGACCAACGGCACGCAGACACTGCAGTACAACCTGTACACCACTGCCGGTCTCGCTACCCCCTGGGGTACCACGGTCGGTACCAACACCGTCGCCGGAACCGGCGCGGGCATGGCTGCGGCTAACGCCGTGGTGCAGACCGTCTTTGGGCAGGTGCCTGACACGGCGCCCAATAATGGCGAGCCTCCCGGAACCTACACGGACCTGATCACGGTAAGTGTCGCGTACTGAGTGATGAGGGCAATCGCGGTATCGCTCCTGGGTGTGCTTGCTGCGGCCGGAACGGCCGTGGCAAGCACCCTCAGTGTCGCCCCGGTCCGCGCCGAGTTAAGTCCAAAGGTAAACACCGCGGTCATCACGATCC
>PMHN01000029.1:2527-4074 GCA_003156695.1 Gammaproteobacteria bacterium | reverse complement strand
TACTTCGGCAAGCAGGAGATCTATCACCACGAACTCAGCGCCCTCATCCCGGTAGCGCGTGCCGGTGCCCTACCCCTCGACCTGCCGCTTGCGGTCACCTACCAGGGATGTGCGGAAGCCGGACTGTGCTATCCGCCGATCACCAAGAACGTGACGGTGCATCTGTCGGGCCACGCGAGCGGCGCCAGCAGCGGCGGCAGCGGCGGCAGCGCAGTCGCCGGCGCGGGCAACACCGCCAGCGGAGCCGGCGGGCAGGACTGGTTCGCAGCCCTCATCCGCGGCGGCAACCCGTTCGTCATGCTGGGTTGGTTTTACCTCGCGGGCTTGTTGCTCGCGTTCACCCCCTGTGTGCTGCCCATGGTGCCGATTCTCGCCGGCATCATCGCGGGCAACGGCGAGCGCATCACCACCGGTCGCGCGTTTGCCCTGTCGCTGACTTACGTGCTCGGCATGGCGCTCACCTACACGCTCGCGGGGATCGCCGGCGCCGCCGCCGGCAGCCAGATACAGACGCTCTTCCAGCAGTGGTGGGTGCTGACGCTGTTCGCGGCGCTGTTCGTGGTGCTCGCGCTGTCGATGTTCGGCGTGTTCACGCTGCAGATGCCGGCGGCGATCCAGTCACGTGTCGCACAGCTGAGCAACCGGCAGTCCGCCGGCACCTTCGGCGGCGTGGCCATCATGGGCGCCCTGTCGGCGCTGATCGTTACCACCTGCGTGGGACCGGCGTTGGTCGGGGCGCTGCTGGTAATCAGCCAGACGGGACAGATCGCGCGNNGCGGGGCGCTCTTCGCGATGAGCATCGGTATGGGCACGCCGCTTCTCATCGTCGGCGCCTCGGCCGGCAGACTCCTGCCCAGGGCCGGCGCGTGGATGGACACGGTGAAGAAGCTCTTCGGGGTCATGATGCTGGCGGTCGCGGCCTGGATGCTCGCGCGCGTGGTGTCGGAACGTGTGGCGCTCCTCTTGTGGGCGGTGCCGGCGCTGGTGCTGGGCTGGCTCCTGTGGCACGAGGCGCGCGGCCGCGCGGCCTCCGTCTGGGTGCTGCGCGGCGCGGGTATGGTCGCGGGCGCCTACGCCATGGTGCTCGCCGCGGGCGCGGCCCTCGGGGGCACGGATCCCTTCGCGCCGCTTCCGGCCCTCGCTGCCCACTCCCAGGCGTTGCCGTTCAGGTCGATCAAATCGGTCGCGGAACTGGAGCGCGCGGTGAGTGAGGCCCGGGCAGCGGGCCGGGGTGTGCTGGTGGATTTCTCCGCCGACTGGTGCACGTCGTGCAAGGAGATGGAGCGCTACACGTTCACCGACCCTCGCGTGAAGGCGGCTTTAGGCACAGCGCTCCTGCTGCGTGCCGACGTGACCGCAAACAACGCCGACGACAAGGCGCTGCTGAAGCACTTCGGCATCATCGGACCGCCCACGATTGCCTTCTATGACAAGAGCGGCGAGGAGCGCGCCCAGTACCGGGTCGTCGGCTACATGAAGGCGGAGCCCTTCGCGGAAGCCTCGCGCGCCGCGCTGCAGTCTCCGTGATCGTGCCGCCGCCGGGTCCG
>PMHN01000029.1:0-2473 GCA_003156695.1 Gammaproteobacteria bacterium | reverse complement strand
TGGCCAAGCCACGGATCCCCGAGCGCATACCGGACCTCACCCTTCCTGGCCTGGACGGACACCCACATAAGCTCTCCGAGTGGAGCGGGCGCCCCCTGCTGATCAATTTCTGGGCGACCTGGTGCGAGCCGTGCCGCCGCGAGATTCCTCTTCTCAAGAGGTTACGCATCGAACATGCGGCTAAAAGACTTGAAATTGTCGGCATTGCCATCGATTTTAGCGATCCGGTGCGAAAGTACGCTGCCGATCGGGGCATGACCTACCCTGTCCTCCTCGGTGACCGCGGGGGATTTGAAGCCGCCGCCGCCTTCGGGATGGACACGGTGCTCCCCTTCAGCGTGTTCGCCGACGCGCAGGGCCGGGTTGTGGCCCTGAAGGTTGGAGAACTGCACCAGGACGAAGCCGAGCTCATCCTCGATCGGATCACGGCGCTTGACGCGGGACGCCTCTCCCTCAAGGCCGCCAGGGACGAGATCAACGCCGCCATCGCGCGCCTTTCGGCGTCCAGGGCCCTCGCCGGTTCTGACGCGGGACATTAGATCCGGTCTCGCCAGATCTGCGGAAATGCCACCCGAAAGTACCCAGATCGGGGTGAATTGGGTTACATTCGCGACGCTTCGCTTGTCGCACGGCTCATAAGAAGTCACGAATCCCATGGCCCGAGTGCTGTTGTTGAACGGCCCGAACCTCAATCTGCTGGGTACCCGGGAACCGGCTGTGTATGGCACAGACACGCTCGCATCGATCGAGAAGCGGGCGGCGGACTGCGCCCGGGCCGCGGGGCACGAGCTCGTCGCGTTCCAGAGCAACGCGGAGCACGAGCTGATCGGGCGCGTGCACAACGCCGCTCGGGAAGGCGTCGGGATCATGGTGCTCAACCCCGGCGGGTTGACCCACACGAGCGTCGCGCTGCGTGACGCCATCCTGGGGGTCAATCTACCGTTCATTGAGGTCCACCTCTCCAACATTCACGCCCGCGAAGAGTTTCGCCGGCATTCGTACTTCTCGGACATTGCTTTGGGTGTCATCACCGGACTCGGGGCGCTCGGCTACGAACTGGCCGTGCGCGCCGCGGTGGAGCGCCTCGCCCGCGTCGCTTGAGAAGCCCGACGCGCACTTCCAACCCTTGGGGGCATTCCCGGCATGGATATTCGAAAAATCAAAAAACTCATCGAGCTGCTGGAGGAATCCGGCATTGCCGAGATCGAGATCAAAGAGGGAGAAGAGGCGGTGCGCATCAGCCGTATGCCGGCCCCTGGTGCGTACGCGCATGCCGTGCCCCAGTACCTGCACATGCCGGCTGCCCCGGCGGCGGCACCCCTGGCGCAGGCGCAGGCGAGCCTGCCGGCCGCCGAGAGCGCGGCTCCCAAGCCAAGTCCCAACGAACACGTAATCACCGCGCCGATGGTGGGGACTTTTTACGCATCCCCCTCCCCGGGAGCGAAGGCTTTCGTGGAGATCGGCGATGAGATCAAGGTCGGTCAGGTGCTGTGCATTATCGAGGCCATGAAGATGATGAATCAGATCGAAGCCGACAAGGGCGGCAAGATCGCCTCGATCATGGCGAGGAACGGCGACCCGGTTGAGTTTGGTCAACCCTTGTTCGTGGTCGAATAGACCCGCGCATGATTGAGAAGGTCGTCATCGCCAACCGCGGCGAGATTGCGTTGCGGATCCTGCGCGCCTGCCGCGAACTGGGCATCAAGACGGTGGCGGTGCATTCCACGGCCGACTACAGCTTGAAGCACGTGTTGCTCGCGGATGAGTCGGTGTGCATCGGTCCGCCGCCCTCCGCGGCGAGCTACCTGAACATGCCGGCCATCATCAGCGCCGCGGAAGTCACCGACTCGGTGGCCATCCACCCGGGCTACGGCTTCCTTTCCGAGAACGCGGATTTCGCCGAGCGCGTGGAGAAGAGCGGCTTCGTGTTCGTGGGCCCCAAAGCCGAAACCATCCGCAAGCTCGGCGACAAAGTCTCTGCGATCCGCATGATGAAGGCGGCGGGCGTGCCGTGCGTGCCGGGGTCGGACGGGCCTCTCGGCGCTGACCCGGAAGAAAATCTGCGCATCGCTCGCGACTTGGGCTACCCCATCATGATCAAGTCATCGGGCGGCGGCGGCGGTCGCGGCATGCGAGTCGTGCACAGCGAGGCTTCGCTTTTGAATGCGGTGGCCATCACGCAGTCCGAAGCGCGCGCGGCCTTCGGCGACGATCGCGTCTACATGGAGAAGTTCCTCGAGCGCCCGCGCCACATCGAGTTCCAGGTGCNNTCGCTGCAGCGCCGCCACCAGAAGGTGATCGAAGAAGCGCCGGCGCCCGGCATCACCGCGCGCCAGCGCCGTCTCATGGGCGAGCGCTGCGTGGAGGCCTGCCGCGCGGTCGGCTATCGCAGCGCCGGCACGCTCGAGTTCCTGTACCAGGACGGCGAGTTCTACTTCATCGAAATGAATACGCGCATCCAGGTCGAGCATCC
>PMHN01000091.1 GCA_003156695.1 Gammaproteobacteria bacterium | reverse complement strand
CCGCGGATACACTCAACTCAAATGTTGCACCGACCGGTTGAGCCCGCTGCAGGCGATTTTGGCCAATAGATCAGTGCGCCTGCCGTGCCGCGTACTCGAGACGGGCCTGATCGGGTGCCCCGCCGAGGTTTGCCACGAAGCGCGCGCGCCAGGCGTGAATATCATTTTCGCGTAGCGCGGCGAGCAGCTTTGCATGTCTGTCACGGCGCTCTTCGAGCGGCATATCGAGGGCCTGCTTGAGCGCGCGCGCGATACCGCGCCGGTCGTAGGGATTGACGATCAGCGCATCCGTCATCTCGTTGGCGGCTCCGGCGCGATCGGACAGAACCAGCACGCCGGGGTTCGCCGGGTCCTGGGCAGCGATGAATTCCTTGGCGACGAGGTTCATGCCGTCGCGCAGCGGCGTGACCAGGCACGCCTGGGCGAGGCGCAGGAATCCGAGGAGCGTCGGATGCGAAAAACTGCGGTTCAGGTAGCGGATGGGCGTCCAGTCGACCTCCGCGAAACGCCCGTTGATGCTGCCGGCGCTTTGTTCCAGAGCGCGGCGCATGCGCGCGTAGGCCCTGACGTTCTGGCGTCCGAGCGGGGCGATCTGCAGGTACGTCACCTTGCCGCGATGCTGCGGACATTCCTCGAGGAACTGCTGGTAAGCGTCGAAGCGCTCCAGGAGCCCCTTGCTGTAGTCGAGGCGGTCCACGCCGATGATCAGCCGCCGACCGACAAGGCCCTTGGTCATGTTGCGCACCTGGCCGGAAGCGACGGTCTTCGCGGCTGAACGCGCGGTTGCCTCCAGATCGACGCCGACCGGGTACACGCCCGTGCGCACCAGGCGCTCCGCTGTCCTCACAACTGCGCCGGCACTGACGCGATCCGCGCCGTACACAGCGCGCACGGCGCCCAGAAACGCCTGCCGATCGGTCTCGGTCTGGAAGCCGAGGAGGTCATACCCGAGCAGCGCGTCGAGAATCTCCCGATGCACCGGCAGGGCGCGCAGCACCTCGAAGGTCGGGAAGGGAATATGGAGAAAAAACCCGATGGGCGTGCGCACGCCCTGCGCGCGCAAGCGCGCCGCCAGCGGAATCAGGTGATAGTCGTGCACCCAGATGAGATCCTCGGACAACAAGAGCGGCGCCAGCTCGCGTGCGAACAGGGCATTCACCGCAAGATAGGCGTCGTAGTGGTCGTCCTGGTAACGGAAACTATCCACAAAATAGTGGAACAGCGGCCACAGCGTGCCGTTGGCGAAGCCGTCGTAGTAGCGCTCATGTAGCGCGGCAGGAATGCTGATGGTCACGAAGCTGCTGCCGTCGCGCAGCTGCGTGTCCGCGGGTGGCTGCGGCGTCCNNGCTCCACCCCACCCAAACCACAGTCCGCCCCCCTCGCGCATCGCTCCGAGGAGCGCCACGGCGAGTCCGCCCGCGGCGGCGCCGCCTTTCGGCACCGCGACCCGGTTCGAGACGATGACCACACGGCTCAAACTTCATCCTCCCAGCGACGGCTGAGCCGGCCCGCGGTGGTTATGATTCCGACCATGCTGTAGGTCTGGGGAAAATTGCCCCACAGCGCGCCGCTCGTGGGATCGACATGCTCGGATAGCAGCCCCACGCAGTTACGCACCGCCAGGAGCTTCCCGAACAGTGCGCGCGCCTCCTCAAGCCGCCCGGTGCCCGCCAGCGCGTTGGCCCACCAGAACGAACAGACGGTAAACGCGTTGGTGGTGTCGCCGAAGTCATCCGGGTGCCGATAGCGCAGTAGGAAATCGCCGACGCGCAATTCGGTTTCGATGGCCTCCAGCGTGCGGACAAAACGCGGATCACGCCACTCGAGAATGCCGAGCTCCGGCAGCAGCAGCAGGCTGGCATCGATCACTTCGTCATCGAAGCTTGCGGACAGGGTGCCGCGCTTGTCGTGCCACGCACGCTTGAGAATCTCGGTTCGCATCGTATCGGCCCGCTCGCGCCAATATCGCGAGCGTTCCTGCTGCTGCAGCCGCAGTCCGATGCGCGACAGGCGGTCACACGCCGCCCAGCACATTGCGGCCGAGAAGGTGTGGCGGTGCTCGGTCCCGCGGAATTCCCAGATGCCGGCGTCCGGCTTGTCGAACAGCGGCACCGCGCGCTCACCGAGTGCTTCGAGCCGATGGTACTGCTCGATGTCACCGGGGTGATCGAGGCGTTCGTCGAAAAAAGTCTGGGTCGAGGCGAGGATCACTGAGCCGTAGACGTCGTGCTGGCGCTGCCGGTAGGCAAGGTTGCCCACGCGCACCGGCCCCATGCCCTCGACCCCGGCCAGGGTGGCGATCGAGCGCTCGCTCAGGTCCGTTTCGCCGGTGATGCCATAGACAGGCTGCAGCGGCGCTTCCCCCTGGCGTGCCACGACATCATCGAGGTAGCCCAGGAACGCCTCCATCGCGCCGGTGGCGCCCAGACGGTTGAGCGCCTGTACGGTGAAGTAGGCATCACGCAACCAGCAGTAACGATAATCCCAGTTGCGCCCGCTGCCGGCGCTTTCCGGAATCGAGGTGGTTGGAGCTGCCAGCACCGAACCGTTGTCGTCGTAGGTGCACAGCTGCAACGTGATGGCTGCCCTGATGGTCTCCGTCTGCCATTCGAAGGGAATCGCAAGTCCCCGTACCCACTCCCCCCAGTAGCGCGTGGTGGCGCGCAGACTTTCATCCGCGACCTCGTGGGCGGGCACCGCCAGGGTCTCATCGTCGTGGAGTACCAGATTGATAGGGCGCTGGAGCACGAATTCGCGCTCCTCGGCGAGATAGGAAACCGGTGAATCCGTCGTCACCCGCACCGCGTGGTCGGCATCGCTGAAGCGCACATGGTGACTGCCGAGCTGCGCGGTGAGCGCCCTGGCGCCGTAGTCGGCCGTGGGGCGCACCTTGATCTGCACCGTGGGACGCCCGCTGACCGGCTCGATCCGCCGCACCAGCATCGCCGGCCGATACAGGCGCCCGTGTCGTACGTACCGCGGGCACCAGCTGATAACGCGGATGGCGTTGCCGTGGGCATCGCGCGCGACCGATTCGAGAATCGCCGTGTTGCGCCGGTAGCGAAGCTCGCACGCGGTTTGTCCGACCACGGAGATAACAAACACTCCGCTGCTGCGCGGCTGAGCAGGCGGTGACAGCAGGTCGCAGAAGATCGGATCGCCGTCCGGGCGCGGCCAGCAGCACCAGGGCACGCTGCCGTCCGCGCGCACCAGCGCCGTGATCTGACCGTTGCCGACAACGCCCATGTCCGCANNAGCGTGCCGTTGCCGCAGACTTGTCCGCATTGACCATTGCAACTACCTCGCAGCGTCCAAGAGCGCACGCAGCCAGGCACGTACCTCCATGACGGATCCCAGGTGAGTCCGCGCGCTCGTAGGCGGCGCGACGTCCACCGCCACCGAAATGCCGCTGGCCGCATTCACCCACTCAAACGCCGGCTCATCCGTAAGGTCGTCGCCAACATACGCCGGCAGGCGTCCCCTGAATGGTTCCTCGCCCATGAATTCCGCGATGGCGGTGGCTTTGCTCACCGTGCCCGGCGTCAGCTCGATCACCAGGCGCCCGCGCTGCGCCCGCAGGCCGCTGCCCGTGCGCTCGGCGACGGCCGTCACCGCGGTTACTAACTCGGTCTCTAGTTGCGGCGCTTGCCGGTAGTGCAGTGCCAGTGCGAGACCCTTGTCCTCGACCACCAGGCGCGGCTCCTTCGTGACCCACTCTGCCATAAGATGCCGGGCCTCCTGCAGTGCCCTGGGGCTTGGGCGTTCACGGCGCACCAGGGTTGCGCTGGCGCCGCGGCGCTCGAAGCCGTGCAATCCCGACACGGGCAACCTCAAAGGATGCAGCAGCGTGTCGAGGGTAGCGATGCTGCGGCCGCTCACCAGTGCGAGTGCGCCGCCCGTGCGCCGCATGAGCGCGCGCAGCAGATCGAGGAGTTGGGGCTCGACGCTCACGNNTCACGGCGTCGGGGTGCGGTGCGAGTTCCAGCAGCGTGCCGTCGAGATCGAGGAACAGCGCGCAGCCCTCCAGAGGCAGCGCCTGCGGAGGCCGTGCAACCGCAGGGACCGGGCCCCCCGCACGCATCGCTGCTTCCGTCGCCACGGCTGTAATTGTAGCAAATGCGACCGTGCCGGACACGGCGGCGCGGCGGACCGTATTTTGCGCTGGCGCGTAGGCTGCTATCCTTTGGTTGCGCCGGACGCGACATGCTGCGGCCGCACGGCGCTGCAATCGGGGGCACGGTGAACAAACTCTATCCCAACGCTGCCGCGGCACTCGCCGGTGTCGTCGAAGACGGACAGACGCTCGCGGTCGGCGGCTTTGGGCTGTGCGGCATTCCGGAAGCCCTGATCGCGGCGCTGCGCGACAGCGGCAAGAAGGGATTGACGGTCATTTCCAACAACGCCGGGGTCGATGGTTTCGGACTCGGTCAGCTGCTCGCGACGCGCCAGATCCGCAAGATGATCTCCAGCTACGTCGGCGAGAACAAGGAGTTCGAGCGGCAGTATCTCGCCGGCGAACTGGAGCTGGAATTCACGCCGCAGGGGACGCTCGCCGAGCGCATCCGCGCCGGCNNGCGTTCTTCACCCGCACCGGCTACGGCACGCTGGTCGCGGAGGGCAAGGAGACGCGGCAGTTTACGGGCGCGGACGGTTCCAGCGCGTGGTACGTGCTCGAGCGTTCGCTGCGCGCAGAGGTGGCGCTGGTGAAAGCCTGGAAGGCGGATGCGGCGGGTAATCTCGTGTACCGCAAGACCGCGCGCAACTTCAATCCCAATATCGCCACCGCCGGGCGGGTATGCGTGGCGGAAGTCGAGCAGCTCGTCGAAAACGGCGCACTCGATCCTGAGGGCATTCACACCCCCGGCATCTACGTGCAACGCATTGTCGTCAA
>PMHN01000354.1 GCA_003156695.1 Gammaproteobacteria bacterium | reverse complement strand
CACCGCGTCTACAAGAACTTCGACCCGCGCGCGACCATCATCAGGGAGATGTGTCACAAGGTGCTCGAGCGGCTCGGTCGTACCGACAATCCGCTGTTCGAGCTGGCGCTGCGCCTGGAGGAGATTGTCCTCAAGGACGAGTACTTCGTGTCGCGCAAGCTCTACCCGAACGTGGACTTCTATTCGGGCGTCATCTACAGCGCCATCGGCATTCCGCGCTCGATGTTCACGGTGATGTTTGCGATCGCGCGCACCGTGGGCTGGGTGGCGCACTGGCAGGAAATGATTTCCGATCCCAACATGCGGATCGGCCGGCCGCGGCAGCTGTACACCGGCGCCACGCGCCGCGATTACGTCGACATCAAGAAGCGCACCTAGCAGCGGCGCCTACGCGCCGCCCTTAGCCCGCCGACAACTGCCCGAGCAACGCCTCCACCTCGAAGGCGTTCGCGCGCCGCATCGGCCGCCCGTCCACCGGGCTCACCGGCGCCTGGCGAATGCCGTCGGTCGGAAACACCGTGGCCTCGATGGGCTGGTCGTCCATCTGGAAGCGCACCCCCGGGTAGGCGCGCACCCGCTCCGGGGTGAGCTTGACGCGCTTCTCGGTGACCTCGTGCGCGATGCCGGTGTCGAGTAACTTCAGCGTGACGGATTCGGCGCGCTCGGTGAACAGGTGCAGCTGCACCTCGGCGTGCTGCGTGGCGGTGCCGGCAAGCACCGCCCCCACCAGGCGCGGTTCGAACTCGCGCAGGTAGCGCATGGCGCTCAAGGCTGCGCGGCGCTGCGCGTGCAGCGACTCCAGGTGCGAGGCGCCGCCGAACAGGCGCTGGTACTCCGCCAGCGCGCTTTCGATCTCGGAGTTCTTCGGCAAGAGCGCCGTGCCGTCGGTGACAGCGAGGCGCTCGGCCGCCTTGCGCTTGGCGATGAGGAAGTCGCGGATGCCGTGTTCGGCCATGATGCGCGCGGCTTCCTGCGCCAGCGCCCGCCGCAGGTTGTCGGCGCGCGTGACGTGTTTCTTGGCTCTCATCGCACTTCAGAAAATCGGTTCGCTGCTCGCCGGCCCTTGGGGCCCCTGGCCTTCGGAGTCGGCGTCGGCGGCCGCGGGCAGGTGGCTGGCCATGAATATCTCCGGCACGCCGTCGGGATTCTCGGCGCTCACCAGCGTGCCGGTGTCGGGCGAAATGCGCAACGTCACGATTCCGTCGGGCATCGGACGGTGCTGCTCCGGCACGCCCTTGAGCGCCTCGCGCATGAACTGTATCCAGATCGGCAGCGCGGTGCGCGCACCCTCTTCGCTCTCACCGAGCAGCCCCTGGTCGTAGCCGACCCAAACGGTTGCGACCAGGTTGGGCGTGAAGCCGTTGAACCAGGTGTCGCGTGTCTCCCGGCCCTCGTTGGTGGTGCCGGTCTTGCCGGCGATGTCGGTGCGGTTGAGCACCAGCGCGCGCCGGCCGGTACCGCGGCGGATCACGTCCGCCATCATGTCGCTCATGACGTAGGCGTTCTGCGCGCTGATGACACGCGGGGCGATCTCGTCGGGTTTCAGCGGCGCCGGTTCACCGTGGGTGGTGTCGGAGACCTGTACTGGCGTGCCGGCGGCTGCCGCGTCGCCATCACCGCCGCCATCGCACTGCTCGCACACCCGGCGCGGCGTCGCGTGCCANNCCGGCGGCGACGTCCAGCGGCGTCGCTTCGAGCGTGCCCAGTGCGAGGCTCAGATCATGCGGCATGCTGCGCGGATCGAAGCCGAAGCGGCTGATGTAGTCGATCGCGGTCGCAACACCGATCGCCTTGAGCACCCGGATCGACACCATGTTGCGCGAGTGCACCAGCGCATCGCGCAGCCGCGTCGGTCCGCCAAAGCCCTCGGAGTTCTTCGGCCGCCACGCTTCCTCGATGCCAGCGCCCTCGAGCACGACGGGCGCATCGAGGAGGGTGGTCGCCGCCGTGAAGCCATGCTCGAGCGCGGCGGAATACAGGAACGGCTTGAAGCCCGAGCCGGGCTGGCGCCGCGCCTGCGTGGCGCGGTTGTACTTGTTGGTGAAGTAATCGAAGCCGCCGACCAGGGCGACGATGCTGCCGTCGTTTGGGTCGAGCGCCACCAGAGCGCTTTGCGCCCCGGGAATCTGCCCGAGCTGCGCGTGGCCGGCATCGTCCGCCACCACGTAGATGACATCCCCGCGGGCGAGCAGCTGGCCGGCGTTTTGTGGCGCAGGACCCAGGGTATCGTTGTGGCCTTCCTTACGCGCCCACGACAACCCGTCCCACTCGATCTGCACGGATCCTAAGGTCTTTACGTAGGCGCGCACGCTCTTGTCGGCGACCGACTCCACGATCGCCGGCGCGAGATTGCCGATCGAGGCGTACTCATCCACCAGGTCATCGAAGTCCGGCTCGCCGTGCGCCGGCAGCTCGACGTGCCCGGCGGGCCCGCGCCAGCCATGGCGGCGGTCGTATTCGATGAGGCCGATGCGCACCGCGCGGTTGGCGGCCGCCTGCAGACGCCCGTCGACGGTGGTGTAGACCTTGTAGCCGGCGCTTTCGGCGTTCGCGCCGAAGCGCTGCCGCAGCTCCAGGCGCGCCATCTCGGCGACGTACGGCGCCTCGACGGCGAACAACGGCGCGTGCTCGCGCGCCTGCATCGGCTCCTTGTTGGCGGCCTCGGCGGTGGCGGCGTCGATGAAGCCGAGCTCGCGCATGCGGCGCAGCACGTAGGCGCGGCGCTGCGTGGCGAGTTCCGCGTCGACAATCGGGTTGTACTTCGAGGGCGCCTTGGGCACCCCGGCAAGGGTGGCGGCTTCGGCCACGTCGAGCTTGTCGAGCGACTTGCCGAAGAACGCTTCGGCGGCGGCGGCGACCCCGTAAGCGCGCTGGCCGAAGAAAATGACATTCAGATAGAGCCCGAAGATCTCCTGCTTGGTGAACTCGTGCTCCATGCGGTAGGTGACGAAGGTCTCCTGCAGCTTGCGTCGCGCGGTCTTGTCCATGTTCAGAAACATGTTGCGCGCGGCCTGCATGGTGATGGTGCTGGCTCCCTGGGTCTTTTCACCCGATACCACATCGATCAGTACCGCGCGCACCACGCCGAAATAGTCGATGCCGTGATGCTCGAAGAAGCGCTCGTCTTCGGCGGCGAGGAAAGCCTGCTTGACGACTTCGGGGATCTGCTCGTAGGTGACCGGGATGCGCCGCTGCTCCCCGATCTGCGCGATGAGCGCGCCACCGCGCGTGTAGACGCGCAGCGGCACCTGCAGCTCGACGTTGCGCATCGCATCCAGCGGCGGCAGCGACGGCACCAGGTAAACATAACTGCAGGCGAGCGCGTAAGCGCCCAGAAGTGTGACCAGCGTCACAGAGCCGACGACGGCGGCCACGACGCGAATGTAATTCCGTTTCACAAAAGCCCAACTCCGTTGCTTGCGCTCGCTCCGGTGCGCCTGCATAGTACCGGCCGATTCTTAGGCAAACTCACCGAAAGGTGGGGACGCAAAGCCTCCGGTCTACGGGACGTATGTGCCTACGACAGCGGGGTTGCCGGTGCGAACGTTAACGCACTCCACGGTGGCGGGCCACGCGGTCCGATGAAGCCCGGGAGGCACAGTTCGACCGACCACCCGCAGCTGGTCTGCACTCACTGCCCCCGCCCGCGAAGCTCCTTCGTCCCCTTAGACGTTTGGAAGACAAGACTCGACACGCTTTATGGCTCCTGGTTGCCCGCGCGCGTGACGCGCACGGCACTTGCGCAGCATCGCCCCCGGGTACCGTGCGGTTCCGTGAGCCGCCTCACGTTCAATTTAACTTTGCGCTGATATATAGTGCTTCGGATTCTGACGCAGGGTGGTCATTTTCAGGCGTAATGTCCTGAAAAGGAAATAAAAATGTTCCTTCTGCAGCGCAAATACCGCCCGCTTCTGGGACTTGACATAACGACTTCGTCGGTCAAGCTCATCGAGCTTGCCATGGCCGGGGGTCAGTACCGCGTCGAGGCCTATGCCGCCGAGCCCACGCCCGCGAACGCCATTAATGAGAAGGCGATCGTGGATGCGGAGGCGGTGGGCGAGGCGATTCGCCGCGCGGTAAAGCGTGCCGGCGCCAAGAGCGCGGAAGTCGCGATCGCGATTTCCGGCGATGCCGCCATCACCAAGGTGATCCAGATGCCGCGCACGCTGCGCACCGGTGACCTCGAATCCCAGGTGGAGATGCAGGCCGACCAGTACATTCCCTTTCCGATGGACGAAGTCAGCTATGACTTCGAAGTGTTAGGACCGAACGAGAAGGATCCCGACGCCAACGATGTGCTGCTGGTGGCGACGCGCACCGAGAACGTGGAGCAGCGCCAGGCGGCGGTAAAGGCCGCGGGACTCACGGCCAAGATCGTCGACGTCGAGGCCTTCGCGCTCGAGAACGCCTGCAAGCTGATGACGCACCAGATGCCCGACGGCGGCATCGATCGCACCATCGCGGTGGTGGACTTCGGCGCCAGCAGCACCACCTTCAGCGTGCTGCGCAACCTGCGCGTCGTGTATACGCGCGATTTCACCTTCGGCGGGCAGCAGCTCACCGAGGAGATCATGCGCACCTACGGGCTGGCGATGGAGGAAGCGGGGCGCGCCAAGAAAGAAGGTGGCCTGCCCGGCAACTACCAGTCGGAAGTGCTCGATCCGTTCATTGATGACATGACGCAGCAGGTCAGCCGCTCGCTGCAGTTCTATCTCGCCTCCGGTTCCGGGCGCGAGCAGCCGGAAAAGATCCTGGTGTGTGGCGGCTGCGCCAACATCCCGGGCGTGGCCGAGGTCATTTCCAGCCGCGTCGGTATTTCCGCCGAGAAGGGCGATCCGCTCGGCCAGATGAAGCTGTCCTCGCGCGCCAAGGCGCAGGCGGTGCAACGCGACGCCACGGCGCTGCTGACGGCCTGCGGGCTCGCACTGCGGAGTTTTGACTGATATGCCACGCATAAACCTGCTTCCCCACCGGGAAAGCAAACGCAAGGAGCGCAAGCTCAAGTTCCTGGTGGCGATGGTCGCGGCGACCGGCGCTGGCATCGTGGCCGCGTTCGTCGCCTACCTCTCGTATGGCTCGATGATCCAGTCCCAGGAGCATCGCAACAACCAGCTGCGGGCCGAGATCAAGACGCTCGACAAGCAGATCGAGGAGATCAACGACCTCGAGAGCGCCAAACAAAAGTTCATCGCGCGCATGAATATCATCGAAAAGCTGCAGCGCTCGCGGCCGGAGATCGTGCACGTGTTCGATGCGATCGTGCACACCCTGCCGGAGGGGGTGTACCTCACGGCCGTCAAGCAAACCGGCAAGGACACACTCAAGTTCGACGGCATCGCGCAGTCGAGCACCCGCGTTTCCTCTTTCATGCGCAACATCGACGGCTCGCAGTGGCTGCGCAACCCGGAACTGGAGGTCGTGCAGACCTCCAAGGGCGCCGGCACCGGCTCGAGCTTCACGCTGACCGCGGACGAAGTGAACGCCGCGGGCGGTGATGATGACAGCGCTGCCGGCGCGCGCAAGAACAAGATCCGCAAGGCAAGCCTGGATGGCGTGGGGGCGCGGCAATGAACCTGCTCGAGGAACTGCGGGCACTAGATCCGCGTGATCCGGGGCGCTGGCCCCTGCCTATTCTGATCGGCGCCGTCGGCGCCGTGTTCCTCGCCGTTACGCTGGTGGGCATTTATCTGTTTGTATGGAACCAGCAGCGTCCGGAGCTGCAGCGCCGCCAGGCCGAGGAACTCACCCTGCGCCAGGAGTTCCACGACAAGCACGCCAAGGCCGTAAATCTCGAGGTCTACAAGCAGCAGCTGAAGGACATCGAACGCTCCTTTGGCGCCTTGCTGCGCCAGCTGCCGGGCAAGACCGAGGTGCCGAGCCTGCTGGTGGATATCTCGCAGACCGGACTTGCGGCCGGCCTGCAGGAGAAGCTCTTTCAGCCCGAGCCCGAGCATAAGCAGGACTTCTACGCGGAGCTGCCCATCAAGATCCGCCTCACCGGCAGCTATCACCAGTTCGGCGAGTTCGTGAGCGGCATCGCGGCACTGCCGCGCATCGTTACGCTGCACGACATCGACATCAAATCGGACAGCAAGGACGCCTACGACCAGTTGTCCCTGGAACTGACGGCGAAGACCTATCGTTATATGGACGAGGACGAGATCGCCGCCGGCGAGGCGGACAAGAAGAAGGACGTCCCGCATCGTCCGAAGCCGGCGACCCCGGCGGGCTAGGTAGTTACCCATGAACAACGCTTGCAACGGATCCTCGCTGCGCCTGCTGTGCGTGACGCTCGCGTGCGCCGCTTATGCGCTGCTCACGGCCTGCTCGAGCGCCGATGGCGATCTGGCGCGCTTCATCGAGGACACCAAGAAGGAGCCCGGCGGGCGCGTCGAGCCGTTGCCGGAAATTAAGCCGTACGAGACCTTNNAGACCTTCGTCTATGCGGCGAGCGACATGCGCTCACCGTTCCTGCCGTCGAGCCCCGGCTCGGGTGCCGGCATCAACGGCGTGCGCCCCGATTCCAAGCGCAACCGCGAGTTCCTCGAGCAGTACTCGCTCGACACACTCAGGATGGTTGGCACGCTGCGCCTGGGCGGCAGCATGTTCGGCCTGGTGCAGACCAAGGACGGGCTGGTGCATCGCGTAACCGCGGGCAACCACATCGGCCAGGCCGAAGGCAAGATCACCGACATTACCCCTTCAAAAATCAGTCTCATTGAAATCGTTCCGGACAGTGTTGGCGGGTACATGGAGCGCCCCGCCGCGCTTGCCCTGAATGAGTAAGGTCCAGCAGGGAGTCTCACGAATGCACGCGTATCGCACGATGAATCGCCTCCTCGGCACGGCCGCGTGGCTCGTGGTTGCAGGGGTAATCGCAATGCTCCCGCACACAGCGGCGCTCGCCCAGGCAGCGGCTCAACCGGCGCTGCAGGCCATTGACGTGCAGCCCATGCCGGGCCAGCAGTTGCAGATCACCATGCGACTGTCGGGACCGGCGCCGACGCCGCTGTCGTTCACCATCGATAACCCGGCGCGCATCTCCTTTGATCTGCCGGGGGCGACGCTGGCGCTGCCGTCGCGCCGCATCGATGTGCACTCCTCCGGGGTCGACACCATCGTCGCCGCGGAGACCAAGGACCGCACGCGCCTGGTGCTGAACCTCGACAAGCTCGTGCCCTATGACACGCGCGTCGACGGCAACAACGTCATCGTCACCCTGGGAGCCGCCACCGGCGCGGTCGCCGCGAGCGCAGCGTCCACGGGCGCCGCCGTTGCCAGCGGCAGCGCGGCGCGCGAACTGCGCGCGATCGATTTCCGTCGTAGCGCTGATGGCGCCGGGCGTGTGGTCGTGAAGCTCTCCGACCCGCATACCCATATCAACCTGCACCAGGTCGGCGACCAGGTCGTCGTCGACTTCAGCGACGCCACCGTCGCCGCCAACCTCGTGCGCCGCTACGACGCCACCGACTTCGGCACGCCGATCAGCGGCTTCGACGTCACGCGCGCCGGCAACGGTACGCGCATCGCCATCACCGCCACCGGCGACTTCGAGCAGCTGGCCTACCAGTCCGACGATCAGTACGTGATCGAAGTGGCGGCGAAGCGCAAGAACGCCGCCTCGCAGGATGAGAAACCGGTGTACACCGGCGAGCGGC
>PMHN01000323.1 GCA_003156695.1 Gammaproteobacteria bacterium | reverse complement strand
TTGTCGTTGGTCAGAAATGTTTCACCGGCGTATGACTGCGACAGGATGCGCTTGTCGAACTTGGTGACCGAATCCCACGGCCACATGGCATGCAGGCCCGGCGCGTAGTTGGTGTTGAGGATCTTGCCGAACTCGGTGCGGATGGCGAGCTGTGCCTGACTCACCGTGAAGAGCGTCATCGCGCAGCCGACCAGCACCAGGCCAACCGCCAGCAGTACCACAAAGACCCGCGAGTTCATCAGCGCTCCCCTCGCCCGCGAGCCTCGGAATTCCCGGGGTCCTGGTCCTTGGGTGCACTGTTGGCCGCATCCGCACCCGGCTCGGCCTGCGAGGCGCTCTTCTCCAGCAGTTTGTCGATGGGTAGATAGATCATATTGCTGCCGGCATGACCGTCGATCAGCACCTTGTGCGAGCGCGCGAGGATACTTTCGATAGTGTCCATGTACAGGCGCCGGCGGGTTACCTCCGGTGCCTGGGAATACGCCGCTTCGAGCTGACTGAAGCGTGAGGCCTGCCCTTCGGCCACGGCCGTGACCTGGGCCCTGTAGGCCTGCGCATCCTGCTGGATTCGCACCGCCTGGCCCTGCGCGACCGGAACAATGCCGTTGGCGTAAGCTTCCGCCTCAAGCGTGAAACGCTCCTTGTCCGCCTGCGCCTTGTTCGCATCCCGTTGCGAGGGAATCACGGCGTCGGGCACCTGCACATCCTCGAGGTTGACGGTCGTGACCGTGATGCCGGCGTTGTAGTAGTCGAGGGTGTGCTGGATCAACTCCTTGGTGCGGCGGGTGATCTCCGGGCGGGTCGTGCCCACCAGCACCTCATCGAGTGTGCTGCGTCCGACGATCTCGCGGATGGCACTCTCACTCACCTCGCTTAGAGTGCTCTCCGGATCGCGCACCTGGAAAAGCTTCTTCACCGGATCGGTGAACTGGTACTGCACCGCGAAGTGCAGGTCGACGAGGTTGACGTCCGAGGTCAGCACGCGCGACTTGAAGTCGCTGGAATTGATGCTGGCGACGTCGACCTTGGTGACGGTCTCGATCGGCCAGGGGCGCCAGCCCACACCGGGCGGCCGCACTTCCACAAACTTTCCGAAGCGCTGGATGACGCCGCGTTCCGCGGCCGTGACCTGGTAGAAGCCGGCGAAGAACCACAGGATCACGAGTAAGCCGAGCAGCCACAGCCACCCGCCTTCGCCGGCCGGCCCCATGCCCGGCCGCAGCAGCGACTCGAGCTTCTTCTGCCAGCGCTTCAGGCGCTCATCCAGGTCGCCGCCCTGACCCGGGCGGCGTCCCCACGGATTGTTCTGACCGCTCGGTTGATTCCAGGCCATATAAGGGAATTCGCGTGATGTCAGCGCAGCTTGCTTGCGCGCGAGATGACGGACGATTGTAGGTAGGCGCTCCCGGGCGTACAAGGCATTTCCGCCGCCTGTACCTCGAGAATCTGCACGCCCGCGGTGCGTGCCAGCACCAGCAGCTCGAGGTCCGGCAGCTCCACGGCCAGCTCGAGCGAACCGTCCTCGGCCGCGCTTTCCGCGCGCACCGCGTGGGCCGCGTACAGGCGCGAACGCAATGCGCCGGCGCTCGGCGCGACCTTGAGCCGCGCGCGGCGCGCGAACCGCGCCAGCCGCTCGGCGACCGCCGTGGTCAGCAGCTCCAGCCCCGTGCGCTGTTGCGCGGAGATCCACACCGTCGTGGCGCGGCCGTTGGCGTCACGATCAATCCGCGCTGGGGCCTGCAGCCGATCGATCTTGTTGTAGACCAGGATCTGCGGGATGTCGCCCGCGCCAATGTCGGCGAGCACGGAATCCACCTGCGCGATCTGCTCATCGCGGCGCGGGTTGCTGGCATCCACGACCTGCAGCAGCAGTGTCGCCGCGCGTGCCTCGGTGAGCGTGGACTGGAAGGACGCCACCAGCTCGTGCGGCAGCTCGCGGATGAAGCCCACCGTGTCGGCGACGACAATCGCGGTGCCTCCGGGAAGGGTAACGCGTCGCACCGTGGGATCGAGCGTGGCGAACAGCTGGTCGGCCACGTAGGCGTCCGCGCCGCTCAGCGCGCCGAACAGCGTCGACTTACCGGCGTTGGTGTAGCCCACCAGCGCCAGCGAGGGCACAGGAATTTCGGCGCGCAGGTGCCGGCCGGTCTCACGCTGCTGCCTGATCCTGGCGAGCCGCTTGCCGAGAACCCGCACGCGGGTCGCAATGATGCGGCGGTCGGTCTCCAGCTGCGTTTCGCCGGGACCGCGCAGGCCGATGCCGCCCTTCTGGCGTTCGAGGTGCGTCCAGCCGCGCACCAGACGGCTGCCGATGTGCTTCAGCTGCGCGAGTTCCACCTCGAGCTTGCCCTCGAAGCTGCGGGCGCGCTGCGCGAAGATATCGAGGATCAGGCCATTGCGATCGAGCACGCGGCGCTCGATGAGTTTCTCGAGATTGCGTTCCTGGCTGGGCGACAGGGCGTGATCGACCAGGATGACGTCAGCCTGGGTGGCGTGCGCCGCGGCGCGTACCTCGTCGGCCTTGCCGCTGCCGAGGAAGTAGCGCGCATCGGGCCGCTCGCGCCGGCCGGTCACGGTGGCAACCGGTACCGCTCCGGCAGACAGTGCCAGCTCGGTGAACTCCTGCAGGTCTTCCGGGTCGACGGCGGCGCCCAGACCCAAGCGCACCAGTACTGCGCGCTCACCGCTCCGTGGGCGTTCGAACATCAGGCGGCCGGCGTCTCCGGGGCGCCCTCGCCCTCGTCGGTGGACAAGTTCACATTGCGCGCCGGCACAACCGTCGAGATCGCGTGCTTATAGACCATCTGGCTGACGCTGTTCTTCAGCAGCACGACAAACTGGTCGAAGGAGTCGATCTGGCCTTGCAGCTTGATGCCGTTCACCAGATAAATCGACACCGGGACGCGCTCCTTACGCAGGGCGTTCAGAAACGGGTCTTGCAGGGACTGACCTTTGGCCATCAGGTTCTCCTTATTTTTCGGGCTTTGAATTTTTCAACAGCACAATAGACCGCACGCGAACCTCCGTGTTCCGCGGTCTGACATCCAAACTAACTGCCCCACAAACGGTGAGGACCGACGTGCAATATTAACATGCAGCGTCTCTCAAAGCCCAAGAGCGTTGATTTCGCTGCGGATGTCTCGATTCCACGACAGCTGACTTAACTGCGGATCGAGCCACTGCGCGCCGCGTTCCGCGCGCAGCCAGGTCAGCTGCCGCTTTGCCAGTTGGCGCGTCGCCGCAATTCCCCTTCGGACCGCCTCATCGAGGTCATATTCCCCGTCGAGATGAGCCCATAGCTGCCGATATCCGACCGCGCGCATCGACGCGTGGCGGGCAGACAGATCGCCGCGGCCGTGCAGGGCACGCACCTCCGTCAGGAACCCCGCCGCCATCATGGCGTGAAAGCGCTGCGCGAGCCGCTCGTGCAGCAGCGTCCGCTCTGGCGGGGCCAGCGCCCAGACCCGTATCCGCCAGCCCGCCAGCGGGCTTACCGTCGCGCGCTGCAATTCCGAGATGGGCCGGCCGGTGGTGTGACAAACCTCCAGCGCCCGCTGGATCCGCTGCGCATCGTGCGGGCCGATACGGCTCGCTGCGTGCGGGTCGAGGGANNAGTGAGCGCAGGTACAACATCGTGCCACCCACCAGGAGCGGCACGCGGCCCCGCGCATGGATGTCGCGGATGCAGGTGAGCGCGTCGGCGACAAAGCGGCCGGCGGAGTAGCCTTCAGCCGCGTCGCAGATGTCGATCAGATGATGCGCAACGCGCGCGCGCTCGTGCGGCGAGGGCTTGGCGGTGCCGATGTCGAGGCCGCGATAGACCAGCGCCGAATCGACGCTGACAATCTCCACCGGCACCTCTTCCGCGAGGCGCATCGCCCACTCCGTTTTGCCGGTGCCGGTCGGGCCGG
>PMHN01000310.1 GCA_003156695.1 Gammaproteobacteria bacterium | reverse complement strand
TCGCCGGCGTCGTCATCGTGCTCTCGGGCCTGTCGATCTGGAAACCGGTGCAATTGTGGTGGCTGACGGCGTTCTTCGGTGGCTACAATACCGCGCGTTACGTGCACTTCGCCGCCATGACGGCGATCGTGTCGTTCTTGGTGGTGCATGTGACGCTCGCGGTCCTTGTGCCGAAAAGCCTGCGCGCGANNAGAGAATCAATGCCCCGTCAGCGCAAACCGGTCCCCGGCGTCGATCCGAAGCTCCTGATCAAGGACGCGGCGAAGCTTCTGCCCGAGCCGTCGCGGCGCTTTTTCCTGCGCGGCGCCGCGAGTCTCGGCGCCCTCGCCGTGCTCTCCGGCTGCGACATCATCGACGGCGACACTTCGGAGAACGCGCTGCGCGTCATCTCGAGCTTCAACGATCGCGTCCAGGCTCTGCTGTTTAACCCGAACACACTGGCGCCGGAATATCCGGAAAACATGATCACGCGGCCGTTTCCATTCAACGCCTATTACGGCGAGGACGAGGCGCCCGACATCGATGGCGACCAATGGCAGCTGGAGATCGGCGGTCTGGTCGACAACAAAAGGCCGTGGACGCTTCCTGATCTCGACAAGCTGCCGGAGGTTTCGCAGATCACGCGCCACGTTTGCGTCGAGGGCTGGAGCGCCATCGGAAAATGGACCGGTGTGCCGCTCAGCGAGGTTCTCGCTGTGGTGCAACCCCAACCGCAAGCTCGATATGTGGTGTTTTACTGCGCCGACATCATGGACGATGGCGCGCGTTATTACGAAAGCGTCGACCTGGATGACGCTTATCACCCGCAAACCATACTCGCCTACGCGCTAAATGGCAGAGCGTTACCCATTGCAAATGGTGCGCCACTGCGAGTTCGTATCGATTGGCAGCTCGGCTACAAGATGGCCAAATACGTCATGCGTATCGAGCTCGTCGAGACGTTCAAAACCGTCGCAGACGGTCAGGGCGGGTACTGGGAAGATCGTGGTTACGAGTGGTACGCGGGCATTTGACGCGGGCGTCGGCGCCCGACGCCGGCTTCACGGTGCGACTGTCAGAAAGTTGTGAATGCTGTCGCCGGGATGACAATCCGGCCCACGTGAGACCAACCGATCCCAAGTAGTCCCACCACAGCCCGCGATTCGGGTGGGTAACTTTCTGGGTAACAAACGGCGTCGAAGATCTAACTGTCTGATTACAGAGGAGAAGGTTCGCTAGCTGGCGTCCTCTCCCGGGCGCCATCGATACTTTTTTTATATTTCAATAAATTACGTCCTAATTTCTGGGTACCACATTGGACCCAAAGTGAAGGTGCGCACTATAGAGGATAGTGCGCCGAGCCGGTAAGTCATTGCTTCGCCGAGCAAACGTGATTTGCAACGCGTCAGCTCACTCCGCCGGCGAGGTACCTGGCGTGGGTAACTTTCTGGGTACGATTCCGACGGCGGATCCTGACTGGCTCCGAGTTCGCGGTCAGGTCGCGCTGCCCCTCGGCAACGACGCCAACTTGTTCACATGCTGCACTACGTTGTCCAGATTTCGCGTCGATTGATCGGGCTCTTGGGCAGCGACATCCTGTGAAACTCGAGGACGGTCAGCAGAAGGCCGAGCAGCGTCAGGGAGACGCAGACCACCCCGTCGTAAAAGAATGAAAGGTCATTCACTGAGTTGTCCCTTCAGAGTGAGCAGCTTGAAATAAATGCCCTGGTTGACGAGCGAGTTCCCGCTGATCGCTCAATACGGGTTCGGCGCTGAGGTACTGGTCGCGGTTGAGATGCCGCCGAAGACCCCATCCGTCTGATCCGCAAATCCAGCCGTGTAGAACAGCGTGGTCAGGGGCTTATCGGCGTCACCGTTGCCAAACACCAGCGACCACAGGCCGGGGATGGTTATCGTCCCACCGTTAGTGACGGTGAGCGGTCCCATGGAGGTTGCCAATGCGGTGCCGTTGGGAGCGAAGATGTTTATCCTCCCGTCGCCAAAGTTGCCGATCAGCAGATCCCCTGCCAGTGAACCAAATCCCGCAGGTGCGATCGCCATTCCCCAGGGCGCATTGAGCGCGCCGGCCGATGCAAATCGGTTGACGAAGTTGCCACTGAAGTCGAATACGTCAACGTAACCCAGGCCCGCGCCTGTCGTTTCGTCGTGCTTCGCCGCATCCTGCATCGTGTAGCTGACGTATAACTGGCCATTCAGAGCCACGATGCCGAAGGGAACGAAGCCGGCTGGTATCGTCGGGTCGACGAATTTTCCCTGCATAGCGGCCGGCTTGGTGAAATGGGTATCGAACACGTCAACCTTGTTGTTGTGCAGGTCGGTCGCATAGAGAAAAGTTGCACCGCTGACGGTTCCGACCGCCAACCCTTTGTACACCGCGTGATTGGCGCCGTTCGCCACGCCGTCGTCGTAGGCGGTGACTGCGGCCGCGCCGCTGCCGCTTGCCCAGGCTCCGATGGTGCCACCCTCGCCGTCGAAGATGAACAGCGCTGACTCCTGACCTGCACTGGTAGGAATGAGGAAACCTCCACCCGCGTTGTAGATCTGGCCGGTAGGGTTGGCGGGCACGCCGGCGG
>PMHN01000039.1:6695-7806 GCA_003156695.1 Gammaproteobacteria bacterium | reverse complement strand
GCGGCGGCGGCAAGGGCATGCAGGTCGTGCGCGAGGAGTCCGAGCTTACCGCCGCGCTGGCGGCGGCGCGCCGCCTTGCACAGAGCGCCTTCGGCGACGGGGCGCTGCTGCTGGAACGCTACCTGCCGGCGCCGCGCCACATCGAAGTGCAGGTGTTCGCCGACACGCATGGCAACTTCGTGCACCTGGGCGATCGCGACTGCTCGACGCAGCGCCGCCACCAGAAACTCATCGAGGAAGCCCCGGCGCCGTCGCTGCCTGAGTCCGTGCGCGAGCGGCTGCGCGCGGCGGCGCTGGTGGTGGCGCGCGAGATTGGCTACGTGAGCGCCGGCACCGTCGAGTTTCTCTTCGACGGCCATGAGTTCTATTTCATGGAAATGAACACGCGGCTGCAGGTAGAGCACACCGTGACCGAGGCGGTTACGGGACTCGATCTGGTGGAGTGGCAGCTGCGGGTCGCAGCCGGTGAGGCCTTACCGCTCTCACAGGAGCAAGTGCGCCTTCAAGGGCACGCTATCGAGGCACGCATCTGCGCCGAGGATCCCGAGCGGGGCTTCCTGCCCAGCGCCGGCAAGCTGCAGCTGCTGGAGTGGCCGCGGATGGAAGCGGTGCGCGTGGACGCGGGCTTCGCCACCGGCGACACGGTGCCGGACTGTTATGACTCGCTGCTCGGTAAGGTCATTGCCTGGGGACGAAATCGCGACGAGGCGGCCGCGCGGCTCGCGGCGGCGCTCAAGGCCACCTACAGCGCCGGGGTGCATACCAACGAGCGCTGGCTCGCGCGCATTCTCGATTCGCCGCGCTTCCTGAAAGTCCGGCACAACATTGCACTGCTGGACAAGGGCGCGGCGGAATTTGCAGGAAGCGCTGCGCCCGCGCCAGAGGTGTTGGTTCTCGCAGCCCTCGCCGCGCATGAGGGTGAGGCGGCGCGCCCGGCAGCGCTGCCGCCGGCGCCTGGGACTGCAATGGGTCCCTGGGAACTGCGCGACGCCTTCACGCCCAATCTGCCGGCACTCATCCCCTGTGGGCTCTCGTGGCGTGGGGAGACTCACACCGTCGAGCTCGAATACGCCAGCGGCAAGCCGGCGGCAGCTAGCGTCGCCGGGCGCGC
>PMHN01000039.1:0-6608 GCA_003156695.1 Gammaproteobacteria bacterium | reverse complement strand
CCCCGCTGCCGGGCGTCGTCGTTTCGGTGGCGGTGTCCGAGGGACAGAAGGTCGCGGCCGGCGAGGTGCTCATGGTCATCGAGGCGATGAAAATGGAGCACACCATCACCGCCCCTTACGCCGGCACGGTTGAAACCATTCACTTCGCGAAGGGCACGCGCGTGCCGGAGGGGAGTGAACTCCTCGCACTCGCGCGCAGCGCGGCCGTCGGCACTACCGGGGGCTGAGCGTGGGCGGCGCCTCTGCTGCCTACTTCGCCGTGGCCGCTGCCGCCGGTTTGGGCTTGCTGTGCACCATGGCGATGACCTTGTCGGCGTTGGCCAGCATCTCCTCGTGGGTGTTGCCGAGTGCCAGGTAGCGGCCGTCGATGACCAGCGCCGGAATCCCGTCTACCGTGTACGCCTCGGCCATCGCGTCGGCCTGCACGCTGTGGTTGTTCACGCCGAACGAGGTGTACGCCGCCGTGAACTTGTCGGCGTTGCCGCCCTGTTTTCCAACCCAGTCCGCGAGGCTCTGCTCATCGGTGAGCGGCAGCTGCTCCTCGTGAAGCGCGTGAAACAGCGCACCGTCGAGTTTCGGCAGATCCCCGGTCGCCTGCAGGGCATAAAAGGTGCGTGCCAGGTTCACCCACAGCGGATGGCCGAAGCTGACCGCCTCACGGCGGAACGCGACGTCCCTGGGCAGCTTCGCTACCCAGGCGGTAACCAGCGGATAGAACTCGTTGCAATGCGGGCAGCCGTAGGAGAAGAATTCCAGCACTTCAATCTTGCCGGGGCTGTTCGTCGGCTGCGGTGTGGCGAGCGTGCGGTAGTCCTTGCCCTCGACCGGCTGCGAGACTGGTGCGCCGCAGGCTGCGCTGGCCATGAGGGCGGAGGCGGCAAGCAGGCACACGGCTCGTGCGGCGCGGGTACGAAGGAACATTCAGCTCTCCTTTAGTTGGATGGACGTGAAATGCAATCCGAATCCCGGTCAAAAAAACGCCACGGGCGCTGTGCCCACTCGCCGGCATACTCGACGCCTATCCGCGGGCTGCGGCCAATGCGCACCGGCCGCGCGGGCGCGACACCCGGGGACAGCCACAGCACGTCTCCCGACAGATCGATGCCGTTGAAGCGCCGGTCGATGCGCATGGCGCGACACAGCAGCCCCGGACCGCAGCTGCGCGCGGTGATTCCTTCCACGGGCTCCAGCGCGCGCAGCAGCACCGCGTGCGGCGTGCCGGCGCGGGCGGCGACCACGTTCAGGCAATGCCACATCCCATATATAAAGTATACGTACGCGTGGCCGGGCTGGCCGAACATCACCTCGGTGCGCGCGGTGCGGCCCCGACTGGAGTGCGCGGCGCGATCGCGCGGCCCCAGGTACGCCTCGGTCTCAACGATGCGCCCAATGCGCACCCTGCCGCGATAGCGGTGCACCAGGTAGGTGCCGATCAGCGCGCGGGCCACGGCGAGCGTATCGCGCGCGAAGAAAGCCGGCGGGAGTTTTCGTGCGAAGGAATCCACTACAATGCACTTAAGGCGACACCAGCGCCGAATGGATAGTTCCTTACAAAGTACATGAAGTACCGAACCGCACCTGCGTTTCCCCTGTTGGCTCTACTGTGGATCGGGCTCGCCGCACCCGCCGCGTGGGCCGCCGTGTATGAGTTGCCCACCGACGGGTCCCCGGTTGTCGGCGCGGACTCGAGCGTGACGAGTGCGTACGAAGATACGCTGACCGATATCGCGCACCGTTACAGCCTCGGCTACTACGAGATCATTCGCGCCAATCCGGGCGTCGATGTCTGGTTGCCCGGCGCGGGCAAACAGATCGTGTTGCCCGGGCGGCGCATTCTGCCCCCTGGTCCGCGCATCGGGATTGTCGTCAACCTGCCCGAGCACCGGCTCTACTACTACCCGAAGCCGCATGGGCGGGAAAAGCCGGTGGTGATTACCTATCCGATCAGCGTCGGCAAGATGGACTGGCGGACACCGCTCGGCGTCACCGACGTGATCGCGAAGATCAGGAACCCCGCCTGGTACCCTCCCGAATCGATTCGCAAGGAGCATGCCGAAAACGGCGATCCGCTGCCGAAGATGGTGGGTCCTGGGCCCGACAATCCGCTCGGTGACTTCGCGCTGCGGCTCGCAGCCGGTCATGGGGAGTACATGATCCACGGCACCAACAACCCCACCGCCGTCGGCATGTCTGTGACCCATGGCTGCATCCGCATGTACCCGGAGGACGTCGCAGCGCTGTTCGCGATCGTTCCCGTGGGCACGCAGGTACGGCTGATCAACGAACCTGTGAAGGTCGCCTGGGTGGGAGGGGAGCTGCTGCTCGAGGCGCATCCGCCGGTGGACGATGAGGGGCAGACCGTGGAGCCGGATCTGCAGCTCTTGTCGGCGAAGCTGGATCACGCGCTCGGCGACAGCTCGGCGGCCATCCATTGGGACCTCGCCCGGGCGACGCTGCAGGCGGCGAACGGCATCCCGACCGTAGTGGGCATCGCTGCGGACAATCCCGATGCGGCCGCGCCGCCAGCGGGGACTCCCACAGCCAGCCCGTTATCGCGCAACCGCTAGGGACTTAAGGCGGNNCGGCGCCGCGCGGCGCCGGGAAAAAAGCTGCAGTACATGCAGCGCGTGCGCGAGGAGCGCCAGCACCGCCCGGAATCGCAGCGCCAGTGCCAGGAGTTCGCGCGATCCGCCGAGAAACAGCAGACTTACGAGCGCTACGATCCAGGCGAGTGGGTGATGACGACGCTGCGATCCGCGAGGCGGCAGCGTCCGGGGAACAACAGATCCGGCATCAGCAGGCGCTGCGCGCAGCGTGCGCGCAGCGACCACCCCGAAGAGCAGCGCCAGGGCCGCAAAGCCGGCCGCCGGAGCCACGAGTGTCATGAGGTGCTGCGTGTCCCACAGCGACACGAGCAGCGCCGTCACGCCCAGGGCACCCGCGACCATCGCGCAGATGAGGGCGACCATGACCCACACGAGGGCACGGGCAGCATGTCCCAGCCGGGCCATGAGCGTGTCAATCAACGCGCCGAGGTTATCGATCGCTTCCAAGGCGCCGATTTACGCATATCCGCCCCGAAACCGCGAGACTGCCGCAGCGACCTGCGCTACTCTCGGCCAAGCGAAGGACTGCCTGCATGAATACCCCCGCGCCCAATCCACTGCTGGAACTGCGCAAGCTCGGCGAGAGTGTCTGGCTGGATGACATCAGCCGTGGCATGCTCGAGGACGGCAGCCTCGCGCGGCTCATTCACGACGACGGCGTGGCCGGTCTCACGTCGAATCCGGCGATCTTCGCCAACTCCATGATGACGGACCCGAAATACGCGCAGCCGATCGCGCAGCTGCTGCCGAGCGTGAACTCGAGCATGGCGCTGTACGAAGAGTTGGCGCTCCAGGATCTGCACGACGCCGCGCGCCTGCTGCGTCCGCTGTACGACTCGAGCGCCGCTGGCGACGGCTACATCAGTATGGAAGTGTCACCGCACCTCGCGTACGACACCGCGGGGAGTCTTGCGGAAGGCAAACGCCTGTGGCAACGGCTGCAGCTGCCCAACGCGCTGATCAAAATACCCGGAACCGAAGCGGGGCTACCGGCAATTCGCGATCTCATCGCTGCCGGTATCAACGTCAACGTGACGCTGCTGTTCTCCCCGGAGCGCTACCGCGCGGTCACGCGGGCCTACATGGATGGGCTTGCGGCGCGGGCCGCCGCCGGCGCGCCGCTCGCCTCGGTTGCCTCGGTCGCAAGTTTTTTCCTCAGCCGCATAGACACGGCGGTCGACAAGCTGCTGGATGGCCTGACTGCGCGAGGCCAGGTTGCGGCGCGTGCCCTGCGTGGCAAGGCAGCGATCGCCAGCGCCTGCCGGGCGTTCGAGATCCACGAGGAGCTGCTCTCGACCCCCCAGTGGCAGGGGCTCGCGGCGCGCGGCGCCAAGCCGCAGCGGCTCCTGTGGGCCTCAACTTCCGCCAAGGACCCGACCTTCAGCCCGGTCAAGTACGTCGAGGAGCTGGTCGTTGCCGGCACGGTCAACACCATGCCGCTTGAAACCCTCAATGCCTATCGGCGCCTGGGCAGGCCGGAACAGCGGCTCGAGCGGCACATCGCAGAGGGGTCGGACGCGCGCGAGAGTCTGGAGCGGCTGGATATTGATCTGGATGCCGTGGCCGTACAGCTCGAACAGGAAGGTGTCGCGAAGTTCATCGAGCCGTTCGACAAGCTGCAGAAGTGGCTTGANNGGGAAAAAAACGTGGACACCGACGCGGTACGTCAGCGATTGCTCGAACGCCGGGAGGAGTTGCGCCAGCGCGCAACTGAGGCCAGTGCCGACCTGCGGCACGAAGCGGATCCTCTGTCCGCGGACTTTGCCGAGCAGGTCACACAGCGCGAGAACGATGACGTGCTCGGCGCGATCTCCAATTCCGCGCAAGCAGAGTTGCAGCAGGTCGAAGCGGCGCTGCGACGCCTTGCCGCCGGGCGTTACGCGAGCTGCGCGGCGTGCGGCGAAGACATCGAGCCGGAGCGGCTTACCGCAGTGCCCTACACGGATCGCTGCCGCGCCTGCGCGGAGGCGAACCAGGCCCTGCGCGGACGCCACGCCCGCAGTTGAGCGTTAACCCGTTGCGCCCCAGCGGGGTGGTTACCATCACGACCGACTTCGGCCACCAGGGCCCCTTCGTCGGCGTAATGAAAGGCGTCATCCTGACGCGCTTCCCGGCGGCGCGAATCATCGATCTCACGCACGAAATCGTGGCGCACTGGCCGGCGGAGGCGGGGTTCTGGCTGTGCCGGGCCTACGGCTACTTTCCAGCCGGCACCGTACACGTCGCCGTGGTCGATCCGGGTGTGGGGACCTCCCGCGACATCATTGCCGTGCAGGCGGGCGGGCATTTTTTTCTCGCGCCGGATAACGGGCTCCTGGCACCCCTCGTAGGCAGGACCGCCGGCGCCAGCATCGTGCGCCTGGGCGCCGCAGCGCTCGCGCGCATCGGGCTAAACCGCCCGAGCGCCACCTTCCACGGCCGCGACATCNNCGCAGGATCTGGGAGAGACCGTGAAAGCCGAATCGCTCGTGCCCGCCTGGGTGGACGAGCCGGCCCTCGAGGCCCACAGCGTCACCGGCGTCGTGATCACGATTGATCACTTCGGCAATCTCATTACCAATATCGACGCACCACTCGTGGAGCGATTCCGGCTGCCGATCGTGCACGCCGGTAACCGCGCCTTCTCCCTCCTGCGCACCTACGGGGACACGCGTCCCGGGGAATATCTGGCCCTGATCAATTCGTTTGGCGTCCTGGAGATCGCTCGGGCCGAGCAAAGCGCTGCCGAGGGCTTAGGCTTAAGTCGGGGTGCCCCGGTGGTGGTCCGCAGCCGCACCGACTAAGCCCTGAGGGCGGGCGCGGGACGAGCGGCGGGTGTTGGCGTTCGCGCTTTTGGAGCAGAAAAGGGGTCGCGGCGGTCAAAAGTTGATCGGCGGCGCGAATCCGCTATAGTTCGCGCCTTGCCCGGTGCCATATTGGCCCGTTAGCCATTGAATTAATTCAGGATTTCTGCATCGATGCCGGAACGAGACAACAACGAGAGATTCGATCTCGAAGATGAATTCCTGAGCAGTCCTCCCGAGGACGGCACCGATTATGACCGTCTGCTCGACCGGGTCGATAAGCGTGTGCGCAACCAGGGCAAGCGCGGTAAGGCGGCCTGGAGCAAACTCGAGGAAGTACTGGCTGACAAGAAGCTGGAGAAGGATCTCAAGGACTTCGACGACGAGCTATAAGACGGCTCGCTGTCGATCCAGTCCAACCTCAGGCACAGGCGTGGCGATAAGCTGCGCGCTCCTGTGCCATCGGAGAGCCTTCCTTACGTGAGCCGCACGCCTTCCTCCTGGATCGTCCTGAAGTTCGGCGGCACCAGCGTTTCCTCGCTCGAGAACTGGCGCAATGTGGCCCACGTCGTGCGGCAGCGGCGCGCCGCAGGCGCGCGCGTACTCGTGGTTCAGTCGGCCCTGAGCGGCGTGACCGACGCCCTGGAGGAAGTTCTCGATNNCGAGCGCGAGGCGCGGCTGGAGGGCATTGAGGAGCGTCACCGCGATCTTGCCCGGGCGCTTGCGATTGGAGTGAGCGCGGAACTGGTGCGCGAGTTTGCCGAGCTGCGGCAGCTCACGGCGCCTAGCGCGCGCGGCGGCGCGGCGAGCGACGGCACGCGGGCGCGCGTGCTCGCAAGCGGCGAGCTTATGGCAACCGATTTCGGCGCACGCTATCTCGCGAGCGTCGGGGTGGAGGTGGAGTGGGCGGACGCGCGCGGCATGCTGCGCGCAAGCGCGCGGCGCGGCGGCTCAATCAAGGNNACGTGCGACTTCGCACCCGACGCCGAACTTGCGGAGCGCCTGTCCGCGCGCGCGGCCGTCATCGTGACGCAGGGATTTATCGCAAGCGACGCCGCGGGCAATACGGTGCTCCTGGGGCGCGGCGGCTCGGACACCTCCGCCGCCTATCTTGCGGCGAAGCTGTCCGCGGCACGCCTTGAGATTTGGACCGATGTGCCTGGGATGTTCAGCGCCAATCCGCGCTCCACACCCACGGCGCGGCTCCTGCGCGCGCTCG